>JAOUFM010000003.1 GCA_029858205.1 Deltaproteobacteria bacterium
CGCCGACATTCTGAGAGCGCTCGACAAGGGTGACCTTCACGTCCTTTGCCCTCGTATCCCTTATAAGTTCGGATAAAAAGTACGCGGTCGATAGCCCGGACACTCCGCCGCCTATTATGACTATGTGCTTACCGCTCATGCGCTGCCCTTGATGTTATTTAGCACTACGTCGGCAAGCATCTTTATGAACTTTGGCGAGGTGTTTAACGAAAGAGAGCGCGCGAAGTTAAGGCCTGCCTTTAGCGCTATATCCTTAAATAGAATATCTATGTCGTAGAGCGTTTCAACGTGGTCAGAGACAAAGCCTACAGGGACTATAAGAATACTACCGAATCCGTCCTTTGCGGCCTTTTCGATTTCATCCTCTGCAGCAGGGCCAAGCCACTCAACAGGGCCGCCGCCCTTACTCTGGTAGGCAAGGCGATGCTCAGGGAGATTTGCGCCCTTGGTAACGGCCTCTATGGTCTCGTTTATTTTCCCAACATACGAATCTCCGGCAAGCGCAGGCGCCGGAAGACTGTGCGCGGTGAAAAGCAAAAGCGTTTTTTTATCCAACGGAAGTGTTTTTAGCGCAGCGTCTATATTGTCCTTTATCGCCTCTATGAATAGCGGGTGCGTATGCCACGTAGATGCGTACCGAACCTCCGGCACCCCGGCAGTCGTTTTTCTCGCCTCTTCTATATCAGCAAGATACCCGCCTGTAGCAACCCTCGATGTGTGCGGGGCCATGATAACGGCAAGCGCGTCCTCGACCCCGTCCATCCACATGTCGCGAACGGTTTCCTTTATATACGGATGCCAAAAACGCATGCCAACGTAGACCTCGGTATCGAGGCCAAGAGATGCAAGCTCGACCTTTAGCGCGTCTGCCTCGGCAAGTGTGATTTTAAGAAGCGGCGAAGAGCCGCCGATAAGGGCGTAGCGTTTCTCAGCGTGCTTTACCGTCTCGTCGCTTACAGGGCGACCCTTTAAGACGTTCTTTACAAAAGGCGCCACATTTTCTATAGCGTCCGCGCCTCCGAAGGCCAGAAGCAGCACGCCTTTCTTTTTACCTTCGCTCATTTCGAACTTAGATCATGCACGGTGTCGATCAAATACCTTACATTATCCACCGGCGTACCGAGTATTATGCCGTGTCCGAGGTTAAAGATATGGCCCTTCCTGCCTTTGGCCTCATCTAACACGGCCTTTGCCCGCTTCTTTATCTCTGCCTTTGAGCCGAATAAAACCGTCGGGTCGAGGTTGCCCTGAACTGCCTTGTTATAGCCAACCCTCTTCCACGCTTCCCCGAGCTTTACCTTCCAATCAAGCCCTATGACGTCCCCGCCTGCCGAGGCGCAGAGTTCGAGATACGTTCCGGTGTTGGTCGAAAAATTTATGAACGGCAGCTTCGGAGCGTACTTCTTAAGAGCCGAGAATATCTTCTTATTATACGGAAGAGCAAAGACCTTGTAGTCCTCGGGGCTAAGGCACCCGACCCAGCTGTCGAAAAGCTGGAGCGCGTTAACGCCCGCATCTGCCTGCGCCTTGAGATAACGTATGATGATTTCCGTTATCTTCTTCATCAGGCGGTGCCACTCTTTAGGTTCGGTATACATAAGACGCTTTGCGTTTATGTAGTTCTTCGACCCGCCGCCTTCGATTATATAGCTTGCAATCGTAAACGGCGCTCCGGAAAACCCTATAAGCGGGATCTTTCCGTTAAGCTCGCGCTGCACGAGCTTTATGGCATTCAGGAGATAAGGCACGTCTTTCTCCGGCTCTATTATGCGGATTGCGCTTATGTCCTTGGAGGTACGCACAGGGTTGCCGATTACCGGGCCGTCTCCTTTTGCGAACTCCAGCTTTATGCCCATTCCGGGAAGAGGAAGAAGAATGTCTGCGAATATGATTGCCGCGTCGAGGTCGAATGCCTTTATGGGCTGCATCGTTACTTCGCAGGCGATCTCAGGGTTCCTGCACATCTCGAGAAAGGAGTACTTTGCCTTCAAGGCCATGTACTCTTTCATATATCTGCCGGCCTGGCGCATGAGCCACACGGGCGTGTGCCCTGTTTTTTCGCGCCTGCACGCGCGTAGGAATGTGTCGTTCTGTATTGTCTGCATAAAACTCCTCTCTGCCGTATAGCTTACGGGTATTAAAGAATTTTCATTATACGGGGATTTATGCGTCGTTGCAAGGGTTTTGAAGATATTCGGCTCTGCGCAATCCTGTATGCAACGCGCCGGGAAACAGCCGCACTAACGTCCTACTCTACCTCTTCCTCTATCCTCGTTATGAGCCCGCGCATCATGTTCACTTCCTTGTGCATCAGGCCCGTTCTGCCAAACAAACGGCGAAAGTTCCTTAGAATGCTTGCTATGATGAATTCGCCCTTTACCTTTTCGCCGTACCCGAGCTTTCTCGCCATCTTCTCGATGTGCCCGTAGAAGAGCTCGACGTCCTCTCTTGGTGCAACCCTGTACGACGGCTCAACAGGGTTCTCTGCCCTGAATATGTAGTGACACACTACAAACACTGCCTGCGCAAGGTTTATGGAGGCATAATCGCGGTGCGAGGGTATCTCGAGAAGAATGTCGCAAATCTCGGTTTCTTCGTTCTTTAGGCCCTTATCCTCCCTGCCAAAAAGTATTGCAACGCGGTTCTTCCTTGCGCGCTTGATTATCTCCGGTATGGCCTCGTCTATGTTCATCGTTGGAAAGCGAAGCTTGCCTCTGCGTCTCGTCGTGCCTACGACAAGCGGCGCATCCTTTATGGCCACGTCGAGCGTTGGAAACACGCGCGCGGCCTGAAGCATGTCGGTAGCGTTACAGGCCATGGATTTGCCTTCCTCTGTCATGTAAGGCACGGGGTTAACGAGGCGTAAGTCCTTTAAGCCGTTATTCTTCATTGCGCGGCAAACGCTTCCGATGTTTCCTGCGCCCCTCGGCTCAACAAGCACTATTGATATGTTTTTAGCTACACCCTTTACCATGGGCTAAAGTATACCAAAACAAAAGCAGGCTTCCCATAAATAAAAAACCGGCCGCTTACAAGCGGTTGCCTCCGGGGTCGAAGTAATGGTTTGCATACCTAAACCATGCTTCCGTAAACGGCGCGACAAATACCCCGTGCCACGTGAACTCAAACGGCGTGGTATCGTCCTCGTCCATGGAGCCTTTTCCCAATTTTGCTTTAATTATATCTTCAGCCAAGGCATTACCAGTGATATCTGTTATCAAATTCGGTGTTATGGTTGTAATTCCATATGCCTTGATTGTCACCTCCTTGTGCGTATTTATTTCATAGGCACTTGCTTCCAACGGAAAAACTATCACTAAAACAATGACTGAAAATAAGATTATCTGCCCGATTCTGTTTTTCATGGTGCCTCCTCCTTGAACAATTCTTTCTCAATAAACTCTGGTGTATGATAATGAAGAATTTTACTTTTATGATTCTTTGTTGCACTTTTTACAGCGTGCAGTGCGTTTTTGACCTTTCTCCACTCTGAAATGTCTCTGGCAACAAAATCCGTTTTATTTGGATCATGGTAATGTAAGTACTCTTCAAAAGATTCATAAAAATACCTCAACATATCCCAATACCTCTCCTCGTCGGTCTTGGGGTGGAGCGTTATTAAGCGGCCGTTCCACACGGATTCGCGGATTTGCCCCTTGGGGGTCTTAACGTTATCGTGAAGCCTCGAAAACTCATCTCCCAGCAATTCGCTGTCCAGATTAGCCACGTCCGTATATTTCTTGCGCTTAAAAGCCCACGGCAACCTACTGGCAGCGTCCTTATAATACGCCCGCATCTCCTCGTAACTCACAAACGCATCGAAGCCTTCGGGATTGCTTAGAATCTTCTCCACAATAGCCTTGTCCATGTTATATTGGTCTTGCGCCTCATACCCTTCCTTAAAAAACCAAAGCTCAGGGTCGCTGCGCTTAAATTCGCCGTTCCATGGGATAGTTAACGGCCCCTTGGCAGCAATAAAATAATTGCCGTCCTTATCCGTAACGCTCTCGGCAATGTCAATAATCACGTCAATACTCCCTTCGCCGTACGGCTTCTTGTATTCCCACACCGCCACCACCACCGCGCCTTCGATAGGCTTTCTCGTATCCGCGTCCACAACCCTTCCACGGATTTCCTTTGTATAAAACTTCCTTGCGTCTATGCCTATTGGTTCGTCAGGGGGAAGGTTAAGCTGCCTCCTGATGTCGGCCTTGTCCTTGTCGCTCGCGGCGGCCATAGTAATACAGCCGCTTATAAGGGCAACCGCAAAAATAGCCGCAACCAAAAAAACGAGATTTACAAATATATACTTTCGTACACGCATGTTTGCCTACCCTCTTCTCCCCGCATACAGGTATATCGTGCCAAACACTTTTTTGAATGACAATTTGTCGGTAACGTCAATAAACCCCGCTTCCTTCATATAGGACGGAAGAAGCCCCTCGGCATTGTCATGTATATGTTCCTTAAAGGACATCATGAACACCCCTATACGCGCAAATAATCCAGATGGCGGGCCGAGGTCGAGTATTGCGATGCGGCCCCCGGGCTTTAACACGCGAAAAAGCTCCTTTAAGGCCTCGCGCTTACCTTCCGGCTCTATGTGGTGAAAGACAAGGCTCGATATAACGACATCAAGTGAAGCGTCTTCATACGGAAGCCTGTGGCCGTCATACTCGTCTATGGCAATGGCAGCGCCACTTCGCCTAATTTTTTCTTTCGCAACCGCAAGGATTTCCGGGTCTATGTCAATGCCCGTGAGCTTCGCACCCGTTTGCATGCGGTTTATTTCCGTAAGCACGCTTGCTGTGCCGCAACCGAAATCGAGTAGGCTTTTACCGGATGAAACCCCGGTTGCCCCTACAAGCTCCCTGGCCATAAAGCCGTAAGGCAGAAAAAGACGCGTCATCGGGTCGTAAAAACACGTCATAAAGCTAAACTCGAGAGCTGGTATGAACTTTTTCTTGGCCATGCGGCTTTACTGCTGCTTCGGGCGTTCCCCGATAATGGCTATTATCGGCTTATCTTCGCCGTCCGGCTCTGCGATAATTTCCATGTACTCGCCCGAGGTCTTGTACACATAAGGCGCGTTCTTAAGCGGGTTCTTCGGGATTACGGACATATATTCAGGAGCTAGCTTATCGAGCGTCTCCGGATATTTGCCGTGCTTAGCCTTATAAACCAGGGCCGAGGCAAACAGCAAAGCTATGTCACGTTCTGCCTCTGCCTGCAGTTCACGCTTGAAATACGGCGAAAACGCAGGCGTGCCGATGGTAGCAAAAAGAGCCGGCAGTGCCGTGTGCTCGGCAAAGAACTTATCGACCATTTCATTGTCTGCCTTTCTTTTTACAAGATCCCTCTCGCTCGCGCCAGGCATAATAAGCCCGGCACCTCTCATGAACACGTAAGCATCCCATTTGCCAAAGGCCCTATAATACGCCAGGGTGGCGTATTTCTCCGTCCAACCTCCGCTGGACACAAATGACTCTTCCAGAATAACACCTGTGTTTAGCGCCTCGGAAAGCGCCACCATGCCCGAGAACTCGGCTCCCATTGCCCGTGAGAAAGAATCCTTCATCGGACGGATATCGCCGCTGACCTTTCTTGCAAACTCGAGCGCGGCCTTTTTATCCTTTGCGTTTTTCGCAATCGACACAAGCCCGTTATAGATAATCTTCATATCGGCAACACGTATAAGGTAGCTGACCAGCCACGGGTCCTGCTCGAGCATATCGGTAATGGCAATGATCTTCGAAATACGGGTACCTGCCTCGGTCCAATTGCCGCCGTTTGCAGCCCTCATGGCTTCGAGCATCTCAATCCTTGAAAACCTCTTGAATGTCGAAAACTGCGGTATCCTTACCGAGCTGTGCCCGTAACGGCCGTCCTTTGCTTTAATATCGTCCCAGAGAAACTTCTTATAGCCGACAGCCTTTTCCAGGGCCTCCATGGGCTTTGCCGTTTTTTCGGAAAGTTTCTTTATATCGTCCATGGCCTTTACCCGGTCATATTCCTTCTCGCCTGTGACCATATCCCAGAGCCTTGTTACTTCCTTGTCGTCGGCGTCCGTAAAAAGTTTTCCCGCGGCCTCTATATGCGGCGCGGCGTTCTCCGGGTCTTTATAATCCATATCAGGGAAGAAACTCTTCCACTCGGATGTAACGCCGTACTGCGCAAGCGCAGCCTTCTCCTTCTCTGCCATTGCACCAAAGACATGGGAATTTATCAAAACAGCGATGACATAGCACGCAACTGCACCGCCGATGATTATGATATAAACGAACAGGGACTTAAGCCCCGCTCCCGCGCCCGAGGCTCCGGCAAGCGCGCTACCGGTGAGAGCGCCGCTTTTATTCTTTATGAATATGAAATACAGGTACACCGAAACGAGGAACGCGACGGCCGCAACGCCGTATACCGCCCAGGAACTTTCAACCGACACGGTAAAGATGATGTCCACATAAGACATCAGGAGCACCGCAACAACCGACACGGCAAACGACAAGATGACGAACAAAACAAGGTTTAAAAGGACTGAAGCCAGCTTTTTCATGCGATACCTCCTTATAGAGAAGCATGGCAAGGCTTATAAATAATACCAACCCCCGGCCACCCTGTAAACACAAAATAAAAAGGGGCGGCATAAAAGCCGCCCCTGGTATTTATTACACAAAGTCCGACAAAACTGTCGTCACACAACATCTTCGCAATCATTCTCTTATGCCAAAACACAGCGGCAAGTCGGCTGTCAGGCTAAGCGCGCGAAATTTTTGACCGCAGGCGTATCTTTGGTGATACGTCGAGAATCAAAAATTTTCGCGCAACAACGCATGACAGACAAATCGCCGCTGTGCCGTCGACGGTTTTACCTTACCTTACAAGCCCAACCATTGCCTCAAGACGCTTGATACGCTCCTCCAAAGGCGGGTGCGTGGTGAAAAGGCTCGTCAAACCGCCCCTGCCAAAAAGCGGGCTCACGATGAACATGTGCGCAGTCGATTCATTCACATTATGCATCGGTATCTTCTGATTATAATACGTAAGCTTTCTTAGCGCCTCGGCAAGATACATCGGGTTTCCTGCAATCTCCGCGCCCCCCCTATCGGCTCCGTACTCCCTTGAGCGCGATATTGCCATCTGTATGAGGAAGGCCGCTATAGGGCCAAGTATCATCGTGAGTATCAGAACAGCCGGATGCCCGCCGCGTTCATTATCGCGGCCGCCGCCAAACCACATGGCCATGTGCGAGAGATAGCTTATCGCGCCGGCAATAGTCGCGGCAACGGTTGAGATAAGCATATCGCGGTTCTTTATGTGGCTAAGCTCGTGCGCCATCACGCCCATCAGCTCTTCGCGCGTAAGAAGCCTCATGATGCCGGTTGTCGCTGCAACTACGGCGTGTTCGGGGTTTCTGCCGGTAGCAAAGGCGTTTGGCGTATCGGTCTCCATCATATAAACCTTTGGCATCGGCAGATTGGCCTTCACTGCCAGGTCCCTTACCATTCCCACAAGCTCCGGGGCCTCGGCCTCTGTTACCTGCTTGGCGCCGTACATCGCAAGCACCATCTTGTCGCTAAACCAGTACGCACCGAAGTTCATCACCCCGGCGATTATGAGCGCAATGAGCGCGCCCTGCTTGCCGCCCAAATGCCCGCCTATGGCAACGAGCATGCCCGCAAGGAGACCGAGAAGAACAGCTGTCTTAAGATAGTTCATCGTTTATTCGACTACCTCCGTTAGTGTTATGCGGCAGAGTTTCTCCATACCTGCCTGCCGCGCCCTGATATATTTTAGGGACAAGCCCCCTCTTTGTCAAGGGAATGCGGCCCTAAGCAGCCTTCGCGCTCTCCGGGTTAAGCAGCGCCTCGATGGCGTTTTTGACCTCGGTCATATCCACTCCTGTCGACAGACAATACCCAAGCGGCCTCTTGTTGACGATTGCAAGCACAGGAAGCGGGTACGCGTCCTGAACTCCGCTTGTAAGGTCTCTTTCGCAGGCAACGGCCACAACGGCATCGGGCCGAAATTCCTTAAGCTTACGCCTTGCAACGGTGCCTCCGGTAAGCACAAAGAACTTTAAGCCGTACTTTCTCGACACGGTCAAAAGCTCCGCTATCTCGCACTTGCCGCATTCAACGCAATTATCGACGTCGCGAGTGACCTTTATTTTACAATCGTCGAACTGTATGCAGTGGGGCATGAGAAGGATTATCTTCTCGGGCTTAAAGCCGCTTTTTCTTTGCGACAGGCCTCTGACCATCTTGTTATTTAAGTCTATAAACACCTGCTCTACCTTTATCTTCGGAATCTTAAAGAGCCCGGAGGCCATTATGGTCACCGGCAAAAAGAACTTAACAAGAAGCCCCCTAAACATCGGGGAAACTGCCTGGCTCGAGGCCCCCCTCATTGCAGACGAAGCAACTGCAATGCCGCCTATTGCAACGAACCCTACGACTATTATTATCACAGCCCCGAGCGCGTACGGAAGCGCCGGGTGTATGTGCGAGAGCCCTACCGTTGGCACGTACCAGAGAAAGAACCCTATTGCCGCTATGAAGAGCGCAATTGCGCCGACAAAAGCAGCGACAGCAAAGCCCCCCGGCCTGTACTCTACACTCGCATGCCCTGCGCTGTTTATCTCGGCGCCATTATCCAAAGACTTTTTTTCCAAGCTTATGCCCTCTTGTAAACTCGTCTGCGCCGCAGCGCTTTTTACCTTCCAACTGAAGCTCCATTATCTCGTAACAGCCGCTCCCGCACTTAACACGGATAACGCCGCCCTCTATATCAAGCACCTCGCCAGGCCTCGCGTCCTTTGAGTCTTCGCCGACCGCCCTGCCCAAATGTATCTTTAGAACCTTGCCGTCGAGCTTCGTATACGCTCCGGGCCAGGGCGCAAACCCGCGCACCCGGTTATTTATCTCTACCGCGCTCCTGCTCCAGTCTATGAGGCCGTCTTCTTTCTTTAGTATCGGCGCGTAGGTGGCCTGTGATTCGTCCTGTCTTTCGGCCTTCAAATTACCTTCGGCAAGAAGCCCGAGCGTCTGTACAAGAAGGCTTCCGCCTAGAGGGGCAAGCTTTTCGAGCACGCTTTCTGCGGTATCTCCATCATCTATCCCTATCTCCTCTTTAAGGAGCATGGGGCCTGTATCCATGCCCTTGTCCATGAGCATGGTCGTAACGCCCGTTACCTTTTCGCCGTTAACTATCGCCCAGTTCACAGGGGCCGCGCCCCTGTACTTTGGCAAAAGAGAGGCGTGCACGTTCACGCACCCAAGCCTCGGTATGTTAAGCACAGCCTCCGGAAGGATTTTCCCGTAAGCTACGACAGCGATGACATCGGGCTTTATGTCTTTTAAAACATCCTGAAACGCGCTGTCTTTAAGGCTCTTTGGCTCATATACCGTTATGCCTCTGCCAAGCGCAAGCGTTTTTACGGCAGTATCAACAGGGACCTTGCTCCTGCCAGAAGGCTTTGCCGGCTGCGTTACAACGCAGGCTACATCCGCCCCTGCATTAAGAAGGGCCTTCAAAGACGCTGCCGCAAACTCCGGCGAGCCCATGAAGACTATTTTAAGGTTTTTCATCTGTATTTCAAAGCCTTTTAAAAGAAGCTAATCTTCCTTATCCTCTTCCTGCAGCCTTTTATACTTTCTAAGTATGAGCGAGCGCTTTAAGCGGCTTAGCTTATCGACAAACAACACGCCGTCAAGATGGTCTATCTCGTGCTGAAAGGCTATTGCCATCAGGCCTTTTGCGGCGATTTCAACTGTCTTGCCCATTTCATCAAGGGCGCGTACCGTTACCTCGGCAAACCTGTCTACATCGGCCCTAACGCCCGGCACGCTAAGACAGCCTTCCTCAAAGGTTACCTCTCCGCTAGAAGCTATAATCTCAGGGTTTGCGAACTTGTAGACAATGGTCTTTATGTCCTTATGCCTTTCGCTTCCGTCCCCTTCTTCATAGTCCTCTTCGTCATCGATATTCTCCGGAATTTCCATCACTATTACGCGCTTATCAACGCCTACCTGCGTTGCGGCAAGGCCTATGCCTATGTGCGCGCGCATGGTCTCGACCATTTCGTCCATAAGGCGGCGCACCTCGGCGTTTACCTCCATAACAGGCGCGGCCTTTACGCGAAGCCTCTCGTCAGGATATGTGAGAACCGTTAGTATGCTCATATCTATAATATTATATTATAACGCCTCGCACACCCAATGTCAGCTAAAAAAAGACCGTTTACCCAAAAGAGTAATTGGCACATTGTGCACATTAACAATTATTCTTATTGACAATTTTTATATTTTCTATATACTTATATGTTAGAAAGGTTTTTTCTACCTTCGTAAAGGCAATTATCGGTCTTAAGCCTCTATCTTTTGGCTATGAAAAAACTTGCTACTTTAATAAAAAATATCCTACTACGAAATTAAAAAGGCTTTATTATCAACGCGTTTTATGTGGCACGCAATTTGCAACATTATCTGATTAGCAGGACTAACTCTCGAGATTATCGGAGGTTTTAATAGAATACTAAACAAGCAATAACATTACAAGCATCATCCTTACCACGCGATAAGAGCAACCCGTTGTGACGAGCGCGGGGCGCAGAGCCATTAACCCGACATCCGGAAACGGAAAGGGTTTGAAGGGACGCCGAAGTGGTTAGGGTTTGAAAAGAACATTGTCTTGGCCGGTTATTTTCGGACAGGATAAATCCCTTTTCGGCCTGCCTTCGGTGAAACAAGAAAAAGAGGCAGGCCGTTTTTTTTTACGAAGAAATACCAAGGAGAAACACTTAGAGAAAACATCGAAAGAACGCACATAGCACCAGCGCCACGCGATAAGAGCAACCCGTCACGACGAGTACGGGGCGCAGAGCCATTAACCCGACATCCGGAAACGGAAAGGGTTTGAAGGGACGCCGAAGTGGCCGGTTGATTGCATTACAGAGAAACTTGCGAACATAAGGACGCGCGTAGCGCCTTAAGTCCGCCATCAACCCATCTTCGGCGATACAAATAGAAGATGGGTTTTATTTTTAAGGCGAGGGAAATGAAGAAAGTTCTCAAAAAAACGCTCCATACCTTGTATATAGCGCCCATAATGCGCCTTATGGCGGCGTTTGCGCTCTTTACCCTCGCGCTCCTTTCGCCAAACGCATCATACGCGGTAATAGACAACACCACCACTGCCACAAACAGCCTAAGCTGCGCAGGAACGCGCGCAGCCACCAACCTCGGATGCACGGCAAACGACTTTACGGTCAATGCGGTCCTTAGCGCTCAAAGCGGCACGGTTCCTTTTTGCATCGCAGGCGATGTCTTCTCTTTCAACGTGGAAGTATCGATAACCGGCGGCATAGGCGACAAATACGATATCGGCTTCTTTGCCGGCGAAACAGGGAACGACCCTGCAGTCAACGACGCTACAAAGACATGCTCCGTTGCGACCTTTCCGGTGACCGGAGTAGCCCCGTGGCAAACCCTTGATCCGCAAAACGACGCATGCAGCGACTTTACCGGCAAAAATCCGGCCTACACATCAATAGCCCTTATAAATAACGTAAAGGTGGTCTGTCAGGGTGCTGCCGGGGCGCCTACCGGAACGCTGGCAGTGCCTTTTGTCGCAAGCTTCCACTCAAATAGCGGCACCACCTGCACAGGGCCCACTGATGTATCGATCGCCGGAAGCTCCAAATGCGCCAAAGGCGTATCAACGGTCTCCGGAACCGTACAGGTGCGCTCGGGCACCTATATCGACGTAACCAAGGCAACGAACCCCACGCCGGACGGCTCGCTCCAGGATTTTACGTTAACAGCCTCAGTACCAGCGCCGCTTGTAGTTGTATCTCTAAAGAACGGCGTATACTCCTCGCCCATAACCACGGCAACGCAAACAGTCACAGCGACTATAAAACAGGGCGAGACAGTAAGGTTCATAACCGATGCGCTCGCAACGGACCAGATAATGACCATCACCGAGAGCGCCACCACCTTCTGGGAGACTTCGGCAGAGGCCATAACATGCGCAGGAAACATCACATCGCCAGTAGCCCCGACCTTTACGACAAACCTCGGAACGCGCACCATAACAGCGGCCCTTAGCACGCAAAAAGTATCGGGCTCCTGCACTATCACAAATAAGAAAAGAAGCAAAATCACCATGGTAAAGAACGTGGACGGACGCGTAAACCCGACAGATCAGTTCTCGGTCACGGCAACCGGCGGCGGCACGCTAACCGACAGCGTTGGAGCCGCCATAACCGCGCCCGTGACAATTACGACCGCGCTCGCTGAAACGACAAAGCAGACGACCTTCTGGAGCCAGCCCGGGCAGGCACTTACCATCACAGACAGCGCGGCAAGCGGCTTGCTTACCGACTATTATACACTGTATTCCTGCACGAACGCCTTCGCAGGCTCAACGACCGTGCTCCCTGCCCCGGGAGTTGCAAGCTCATTTAACCTTACCCCCGGCCCTGACGACGACATCACATGCACATACACGAACAGGGCAAAGCCCAGGGGGGCCGCAAAATCGTTTAACCCGGTAAGTATCGGCACAAACGATACATCGGTAATGACCATAACCCTGGAAAACAAAAACTCTCTGGCAATAACAGGCGCTGCATTCACTGACACATATCCCGCAGGCCTTATAAACACCGCGACCCCAAGCCCGGCAATCAGCGGCGTTGGATGCACAGGTACATTCACGAACCCGGACACTACCTCTGCCGCGCTCACAGGCGCTACCATACCGGCAAACACCACCTGCTCCTACACAATAAACGTAACAAGCGCGACCGCTGGAAGCTACACAAACACGCTGCCGGCAGGCGCAGTTACGAGCACGGACGCAGGAACAAGCCCCACGGCTGCGTCGGCAACGCTTACGGTAATGAACCACCCTGCTGCTACCAAGGCATTTAGTCCTGCGAGCATAGGCGTGAACGAAACGTCTACGCTTACAATAACGCTTACGAACTCGAACGCCGCGAACATAACGGGCGCGGCATTCACCGATACCTACCCGGCAAATCTCGTTAACGCGGCAACACCTGCCGGCTCTACGACCTGCGCCGGAGGCACTGTAACGGCAGTAGCAGGCGGCGGCAGTGTTTCGCTTAGCGGCGCAACAATTCCGGCATCCGGAAGCTGTACGGTAACGGTCAACGTAACGAGCGCAACGGCAGCCTCTTACACCAACACGCTGGCAACAGGCGGCGTAACTACCACGAACGCCGGAGCAACCCTTGCGCCTGCTTCGGCAACACTTATAGTGCTTAACCGGCCAACCGTTTCAAAGGCCTTTAGCCCGACAAGCATAGGCGTAAACGACACCTCGACCATCACCATAACGCTTACGAACTCGAATGCCACGGATATAACAGGCGCGGCATTTACCGACACGTATCCGGCAAATCTTGTTAACGCGGCAACCCCTGCCGGCGCCACCACCTGTACCGGAGGCACTGTAACGGCAGTAGCAGGCGGCGGCACGCTGCAGCTTAGCGGAGCAACTATTCCTGCATCAGGAAGCTGCACCGTAACCGTGAATGTCACGAGCGCTACGCCAGGAAGCTACTTGAATACAATACCAGCAGGCGGCGTTACAACGGCAAACGCAGGCTCGAACACAGGGGCTGCATCGGATACACTTACCGTGCTTGGCCGCCCGACCGTTTCAAAGGCCTTTAGCCCAACGAGCATAGGCGTAAACAGCACCTCGACCATCACGATAACGCTTACGAACCCTAACGCCGCGAACATAACCGGCGCGGCATTTACCGATACCTACCCGGCAGGCCTTGTCAATGCGGCAGCCCCTGCAGGCTCGACAACCTGCGCAGGAGGCTCGGTAACGGCAGCGGCAGGCGGCGGCAGCGTTCAACTTAGCGGAGCAACGATTCCGGCATCCGGAAGCTGCACAATAACCGTTACGGTCACGAGCGCTACTGCGGGAAGTTACACCAACACAATAGCGGCAGGCGGCGTGACAACAACGAACGCGGGCTCTAACGCCGGGGCAGCGTCAGCCACACTTACGGTACTTAACCGCCCTGACATTACAAAAGCATTTAGCCCGACAGACCTGGCAGTGAACGCGCCCTCGACACTTACCATAACGCTTACGAACTCTAACGCCGTAAACATCACCGGCGCTACGTTTACAGACACCCTGCCTGCGGGCGTAACGGTAGCAAGCCCGGTTAGCACCTCAAATAACTGCGGCGGGACATTTACTAATGGTGGCGGCGGAGCTATAGCAGCCGGGGACGGCTCTGTAAAGCTCACGGGCGGCACCATACCTCCGGCAGGCTGCGCTGTCACGGTCGATATTACGAGCGCTACTGCGGCGGCATATACCAACACCATAGCAGTCGGGGACCTTACAACCACGAATGCCGGGCCAAACACAGCAGTGGCAACGGCAACGGTAAAGTTCTACGACAACCCGACGATAACAAAGTCGTTTAGCCCGGCAAGCATCGGCACGAACGACCCGTCACTGCTTACCGTAACCGTCGCCAACCCGAACCCGAGCGCGCTAACAAACGTTGCCTTTACAGACAACTACCCGGGCGGCGGCGTCATGCAAAACGCAACAGGCGCCTCACCGACCATAACCGGGGCAGGATGCACGGGCACGCTTACTGCCGTTGACGGAGGGGTAAGCTTCTCGCTTAGCGGCGCAACCGTTCCTGCGGCATTTACCTGCACATACACTGCGTACGTAACGGCCACAACAGCGGGTGCGTACCTTAACTCGACCGGGAACGTAACGACAAACCAGGGCGTTACCGGAGCGGCAGCTACAGCTACCCTTACGGTGCTTAACCACCCAAGTGTTACAAAGGCCTTTAGCCCCACGGCTATCGGCGTCGGCGGCACATCGACCATCACCATAACGCTTACGAACTCTAACGGGGTTAACATAACAGGCGCGGCATTTACGGATACATATCCGGCAAATCTTGTTAACGCGGCTACGCCTGCAGGCTCTACGACATGCGCCGGAGGCGCTGTAACTGCAGCAGCAGGGGCTGGAAGCGTGGCGCTTAGCGGAGCAACCATCCCGGCCGGAGGAAGCTGCACAGTGACAGTTAGCGTCACGAGCGCGACATCTGGCTCATACACAAACACAATCGCCGCAGGCGGTGTGACCAGCACCAACGCCGGGGCAAACACCGCTTTAGCCTCGGATACACTGACGGTGCTTAACCGCCCGACCGTTACAAAGACATTTACCCCGGCCTCTATCGGCGTAAACGACACTTCCACAATGAAGGTCACCATTACGAACTCAAACGGAGTTGCGATAACCGGCGCGGCATTTACCGACACGTATCCTGCAAACCTGGTTAACGCGGCCACACCGGCTCCTACGATAACGGGCGTAGGCTGCACAGGGACGTTTACCGATCCAAGCACCACATCGGTTCAACTTAGCGGCGCAACCATTCCGGCAGGCAGCTCCTGCGACTATACGGTAACGGTCACAAGCGCGACGGCAGCAAGCTACACCAATACCATAGCGGCCGGAGACGTGACCACCACCAACGCCGGAGCAAACGCCGGGGCCGCATCAGCGACACTTACGGTGCTTAATCACCCGACAATTGCAAAGGCGTTTAGCCCGGCCTCGATCGGCGTTAACGACACTTCTACCATCACCATAACGCTTACAAACTCGAACGGAGTTGCCGTAACAGGCGCGGCATTTACCGATACGTATCCGGCAAATGTTGTAAACGCGGCAAGCCCTTCCGAGGCAACGACCTGCGCCGTGGGCACTGTCACGGCAGCGGCAGGTGGCGGCAGCGTTGCGCTTAGCGGAGCAACCATCCCGGCCGGCGGGAGCTGCACGTTAACTGTCACTGTCACGAGCGCGACAACGGGAAGCTACACCAACACAATAGCGGCCGGAAACGTGACCACCACAAACGCAGGAGCAAACACAGGAGCAGCATCGGCTACCCTTACGGTGCTTAACCACCCAAGTGTTACAAAGGCCTTTAGCCCCACGGCTATCGGCGTCGGCGGCACATCGACCATCACCATAACGCTTACGAACTCTAACGGGGTTGACATAACGGGCGCGGCATTTACGGATACATATCCGGCAAACCTGGTTAACGCCGCGGCTCCGGCAGAAGCAACAACCTGCGCAGGAGGCACTGTAACCGCAACGGCAGGGGCAGGAAGCGTGGCGCTTAGCGGAGCAACCATCCCGGCCGGAGGAAGCTGCACGGTAACTGTCACTGTCACGAGCGCGACATCTGGCTCATACACAAACACAATCGCCGCAGGCGGCGTGACCAGCACCAACGCAGGGGCAAACACCGCTTTAGCCTCGGATACACTTACGGTGCTTAACCGCCCGACTGTTACAAAGACATTTACCCCGGCCTCTATCGGCGTAAACGACACTTCTACAATGAAGGTCACCATTACGAACTCAAACGGAGTTGCGATAACCGGCGCGGCATTTACCGACACGTATCCTGCAAACCTGGTTAACGCGGCCACCCCGGCTCCTACGATAACGGGCGCGGGCTGCACAGGGACATTTACCGACCCGAGTACAACATCGGTTCAACTTAGCGGCGCAACTATTCCCGCAGGCAGCTCCTGCGACTATACGGTAACGGTCACAAGCGCGACAACAGGCAGCTACACCAATACAATAGCGGCAGGCGGCGTGACTACGACCAACGCCGGAGCAAACGCCGGGGCCGCATCAGCCACACTTACGGTGCTTAATCACCCGACGGTCACGAAGGCCTTCGCCCCCATACTGATAGGCACCGGAGGCACCTCGCTTCTTACCATAACACTTGCAAATTCGAACGTGGTTAACGTAACCGGCGCGGCATTTACCGATACTTACCCGGCAAATCTTGTTAACGCCGCTACTCCGGCAGGCTCTACGACCTGCACAGGCGGCACGGTAACGGCAGCGGCAGGGGGCGGCAGCGTGGCACTTAGCGGCGCAACTATCCCGGCCGGCGGAAGCTGCACGGTAACGGTAAACGTCCGAAGCTCCGTGCCAGGCACATACACGAACACCATCGGCATCGGGGCCATAACAACCGCTAACGCAGGAGCAAACCTTGCATCCGCTTCGGACTCACTCACGGTCGTGGCAGCAGGCATGCTCATAATATCGAAGACCGTTACGACGTATTCCGACCCGATAAACGGCATAACAGGGCCGCTTACCATACCGGGCGCGTACATGGATTACCTCATCACAATAAACAACATCGGCGCCGGAGCGTCATCGAGCCTCGTAGTGACAGACCCGATACCAACGGCGAATGTTGAGTTCTTCGGCGGCAACCTCGGCGGCGGCAGCCCGTTCGTGTATACGGACACAACGGCGCCCAACGGGCTTACGGGAATAACGTCACTGGAATACTCAAACGATAACGGAACAACGTGGACATACGCGCCGGCGCTAACGTTCGATCCAGCGGTAACGAACTTCAGGGTGACCTTTGGCGGCACGCTTGGCGCCGCAAAGGCGTTCACTCTCAAATTCAGGGTACGGGTGAAGTGATGACACGGTTTAAACTTACATACCGGCATCTGGCGGCAAAGGCGCTTTGCGCAGTAGCGGCCCTTATTATCGCGCTCTGCTGCCCGGCCATGTCCGAAGGGGCAACGCCTGCAGGAGTAACCATAAACAACACCGCCCTTGTGACCTATAATGTCGGCGGCGTATGGGCGACCATCAACGCTACCATCGGCTTTAAAGTACAGGAAGTAATACAGCCAACGATAACCTGGCAAAACAGCCCGGCGGTGTATGTTGCGCCTTCGCAGACAAACGCCATAGCGACATTCACCATAACCAATTCAGGCAACGGATGGGACGACTATACTGTCGTGGTAAACAATTCAGTAGGCGGCGACAACTTCGACCCCATACTTAGCGCCATATACGTAGACACCAACTCTAACGGCTTTTACGATGTTGGCGTAGATACACTCCTCTCCGGCGACCCGGGGCTTAACGCCGGAGCCTCTGTAACGTTATTCGTATTAAGTAACATACCGGCAGGCGCAACCGGCACAGGCACAAGCCGTATAACCATAACCTCCAAGACCGGCACAGGGGCGCCCGGCACCGTGCTCGCAAGCGCAGGCGACGGCGGCACTGACGCTGTAATAGGAGCGACAAGCGGCATAGCAAGCGTAGACGCGCTGTACTCGGTATCCGCAGCAACGGTGAACATAGCAAAAACATCTACTGTCCTGGACGTGTACGGCGGCTCTAACGCCATAACAGGATCGACCGTAACATACACGCTGACAGTAACGGTTGCCGGCGCGGGCACGGCAAATAACGTTGTGATAACCGACGCCATACCAACGAACACGACTTATAAAACCGGCACGATAACGCTCGACGGCGCGCCGATAAGCGACACCCCGGCAAACGACGCCGGAGATTATAATTCAACGGCCCCGGGGGCGATTACAATCAACCTCGGCTCGATGACAGCGGCTGTGACAAAGGTAATAACGTTCAAAGTAACTATAGATTAGAACGACGCTACAAGAAGGAGGCTCATATGCACCAAAAAAGAACACGGATGCTAACGGCGGCCGTTCTGGCCGGAGGCGCCTTTATCGCCCTCGCCCTTGCCAGTGAGGCAGCTGCAGCCGGCAAGATAGAGGTAAAGATAGCGGCACAGGTGCCGGTCAAGACCTCCGATGCAAGCGGCAAGAAGACAACTAAGATGGTGGATGCGGCAATTGCCAAGGTAATACCAGGAGATGTCGTGACATATACGATAACATACACGAACACCGGCGACGACGCCGTAAAAGAGGTCATTGTCACGAACCCTGTACCGCCTGAGGTCGAATACATAGAAAAAAGCGCGTCGGGAAAGGACTCGGTTATGACCTTTTCCATAGACGGAGGTAATACGTACGACGTTCCAACGAAGCTCGAAGTAAAAGACAAGGACGGAAAAACGCGCCGGGCCAAGGCGTCCGAATACACGAACATAAAATGGACGCTAAAGGGCAGCTTAGCCCCGGGGAAAGGGGGCTCGGTTGCGTACCGTGCGAAGATCAAATAACAGGACGCAAAATCACGAATTTACCGACAACTACTATATAAAAGGAGGACGACATGGCCCAAGTTAAGGAAATACTGGTTGAATAGAAAGGATGCAAAAGACAATAACGGAACATAAAAGACAATGGAGAAAGCAATGTTTACTTACAAAACGAAACATACAAACAAAAAGGAGGAGAATATGAACAGGCAGATAAAGCGCCTTCTACTGGCCCTGTTCGCCGCAGCCATGCTCGTTAGCATACTGCCGACGTCAGGAGCAGCAGAAACTGCAGGAGGCACGACCGTAACAAACAACGCAACCGTCTACTACAGCGACGGTGTGACAAGCACGTCGGCGGACACCACGCTGGCCCCGGCGACCTTCAAGGTCGACAACAGGGTCGAGGTGACGATGACGCTAAACACTACGTCGCCCATGGCAGTAGTAACCGGCGCAGCCGACAGAGTGCACTCGTTCACACTGACCAATGGAGGCAACACGACACAAAGGTACTCTTTTGCCATAGCCGATGGCGGGACCTTCACCGTCGCCAACCCGACGACGGGTGTTAAGATATTCGCCGAGATATGCCCATGCGACGGGATTTATAACGGTACAGACGTAGACCTGTCCGCCGGCGGCCTTACACCGGACGTGGCGCCCGGCGCAACCATTGACATCCACGTATGGGTCAATATCCCTGGCGCACTTACCCCGCCGAACAACTCGACCATAACGCTCACGGCAACGACACATAACAGAAGCGCCGTGGACGTAAACGCAACTACAGAGACCAACCTCGGCCTGAACACCGAGGACGCGGTATTCAACGACGTAGCCGGCGCAACCGATGCCGCAACCGACGGCAAATACTCCGTCACCGCTGCATACACGCTCGTTGGCACGGAGATGACCATCACGAAATCGGTAGCCCTGGTATCCGACCCGCTTGGCAGCGGCCTGACGATACCCGGAGCAATTGTCGAATACACCATAATCGCCAAAAACGGCAACGGTGCGGCGCCTGCGGCATCTTCGGCAACCCTGTCGAGCATACAGGACTTCATCGACATAGGGAAACTTACAATCGTCGCAGACTCCGTCAACATAACAACGTCCAGAGGCGGTTCATTCCTGCTCCGTACAACGGACCTAGGCGATGGCGATACAGACGGAGTCGCATATAACAGCGGCACTGGCGGACTTGTCATAGATTCAACTGTCTTCCTGCCGGCCGGAGGCATATATACTAACGCCGGGGAGCTACAGGACGGACAAACCATAACCATAACGTTCCAGGCAACAATACAGTAAGGAAATAAAACAAAGTGCAGGAGGCTTGGTGAAGGGATTCTTTAACATAGTAAGCGCTACGAACGGACGCTCAGGGAGTGTCGCCCGTACGTACGCGTCTGCCCTTTTCAGGGAAGTATTGTTAAAGGAGCCAGGCACCGCAGGCAACCCGGCGGCAGCGAGCAATACGCCGGGCTGTCTGCACGTTGCGCAAACCGGGGGTAAAGGCCTCGGGTTGCGCAACGTGCAGGCAGCTATCGCCTTTATAATGCTCTTTATCACAGCATCGGCGTCAGTGGCAGCTACACCTCCGGGCACTATAATAACCAACACCGCCACTGCCTCATACGACGTTGGCGCGGTCGTAGGCATAGCCGCGGTCTCGAACTCGGCATCAACGACAGTTGTAACACTAAATACAGCGTCAACGATAGACTTTCTCCTCTATAACCCTGCTCCAGGCACGTCCTTTAACGTGGCAACCGGCGCATATTCTGCGACAGGCTCGCTTGCAGGGCCGTTTACGCCGCTTGCTTCGCCCGTAGCGCAGACGCTTGGAGGCGCATTCAACCCTATCAACCTCGGCGCGCCGGTATCTCTATACCCCGGCACAACGGTCCATGCCGGAGAGCCGATATTCGTGCGCGTAAAAGACCCTGACCAGGACACGGACCCAGCGCTCCTCGACACGCTGACCATTACCATAACCACGGCATCGGGCGACTCAGAGGTCATCGTGCTTACCGAGACAGGGGTAAACACGGGCGAGTTCATAGGATACATTCAGACAGACGGAGCCACCGGCGCCCAAAACGACGGCGCAATAAACGTGGTGGACTCGGATTCCATAACCGCGAACTACACAGACCCCAACAACGCAATCGACGTATCGGCAAACGCCGTGCTCGTGGACCCATACGGCATACTCTTTAACAGCCTTACAGGAGCCCCGGTAAACGGAGCAACGGTTACGCTTAGGGAGTCGCCCGGCGGCGCCCTCGCAACAGTGTACGGCGACGACGGCATAAGCTCATACCCGGCAACGGTTGTAAGCGGCGGCACTGTAACCGACTCGGGCTCCAACGTCTACACCTTCCCTGCCGGCGGCTACCGCTTCCCGCTCATACCGCCCGGCAACTATGTGCTCGAAATAACGCCGCCTCCGGGGTACTCGGTACCGTCGGTCGTGCCAACGGCAATGCTTCAGACGCTTCCAGGAGCGCCGTTTACCATAATAACCGGCTCGAGGCTCGAGGTATTTACGATAGTGGCCGGCCCGGCAGTAAGGATAGACGTTCCGCTCGACGCGACAAGCGCTACGAGCCTGTTCGTCAGAAAAGACGCGTCGAAGGAAAAAGTATCGAAGGGCGACTTCCTCCAGTACAAGGTCGAGGTCGATAACGCAACCGGCGCGATACTAAATAACGTAGTCGTCACCGACAGGCTGCCCTCGGGCTTCAGGTACGAAGAAAATTCGGCGACATATAACGGCATCGCAGCCGCTAACCCTGCGATATCCGCAGACGGCCGCACCCTCACCTTCTCCGTAGCAACGCTTGGAGCAGGCGCGAAGATTACAATCGGCTACGTCGTGCACGTCGGCGCAGGAGCAAAATTCGGCGAGGCGGTTAACTCGGCCTCTGCGGCCTCGGGCGTAATCACCTCCAACACGGCAAAGGCAAAGGTAAAGGTCGTGGACGACCTTATGGAAACCAAGTCCGTCATCGTCGGAAGAGTCATCCCAGACGGCTGCGGCGAGACCGATCCTAATGCCGACGGCGCCGAAGGCGTAAGAATATACCTCGAGGACGGCACCTACGCCGTAACCGACAAGCGCGGCATGTTCCACTTCGAAGGCATCACCCCGGGCACACACATCGTGCAGATGGATACGGCAACGATACCCGAAACATACGAGCCCGTACTCTGCAAAGCGAACACTCGCAACTCCGGCAGCGCAATCAGCCAGTTCGTGGACGTACAGGGCGGCACGCTCTGGAGAGCGGACTTCCATATAAAGCTCAGGGCAAAGACCACGGGACAGGTATCGCTCTCTCTTGACAGCTCCATGAACGAAAGGACTATCAACTACAGCGCCGCTATAGACAACCTGGCGGTAAAGATCGACGGCGTGTCGGTAACCATATCGCTTCCGGAAGGGCTTACCTACAAAAAAGGCTCGGCCATCCAAAACAACGCCTCCATTGCCGACCCCGAGGACTTCGGCTCGAACACGCTGGTCTTTAGGCTAGGCGAGATAGGGGCCGACTCAAAGACAGAGCTCAACTTCGCTGCCTCGATAAACGACCCGAAGAGCACGAAGGAATACGGCGCCGGCGCCATGATGACATTTAACACTCCATCGGCAAAGAACCAGCGCACGCCGGTAGTGAAAAGCACTGCGGCAAGACAGGTGCAAACTAACACCACCACCTTCGACGCCATAACGCTGCATCCGCAATTCGCGCCAAGCTCCGATGAACTGCAGCCAGGCGACATAGAGACCATCAAGAAGGCGGCCGACACTATCAGGGATAAAAAGCTTAAGCGCGTGTACGTGATCGGGCACTCGGACTCTTCGAAGGTGCGTAACGCCAAAAACGCCAAATTCAAAGATAACCAGAACCTCTCGCTTGCCAGGGCAAAGGCCGTGGCAGAGGTGCTAAAAAACACCCTCGGCCTTACCGACGACGTTTTCGTCACCGAGGGCAAGGGTGACGCCGAGCCAGTGGCAACCAACAAGACCGCCGACGGCAGGGCCAAGAACCGCAGGGTGGAGATGCGTATAGAGCTTCAGGACGTTATCGACGAGAAAACTGTCGACACGGCCAAGAAAAGCTCGAACACGGTAAGCGCCGAGACCGTTGGACTTCGCCCCGGCGAATCGGCCACCATGCAGCCAGCAGACGGCGCCGGGACCGAAGAGACATTAAGGCCTCACATGGTGCCAATGCCGGAGGGCAAAACGCCGGAACTGGAGATACTCTGGCCAACGGAAGGGCACCACCCGGCAGCTCCATCCATGGGAATAGCAATAAAGCACGCGCCTGCTGAAATCATAAAAGTATACATCGGCGGCGAAGAAATAGCCCCGATCAACTTCGAAGAACGCGTTGTAAGCAAAGACTCGACGGTGGCAATAAGCCGCTGGCTCGGTATCCCGCTTGCTGGCGGCGACAACGTGCTCGAGGCCGCTACCTTTGACAAAGACGGCATCGAGACAAAACGCGTAAAGCGCACCGTGCACTACTCAACGGACCCGGTAAAGGCCGCATATTCGAAGGAGTTCTCGTCGCTTACAGCCGACGGCAAGACATCGCCGGTAATGGCCATACGCCTCTTTGACAAAGATAATCACCCGGTAAGGGAAGGTCTGATAATAGAAGCCGCGGTCGAGCCGCCCTACTCGTCATACGTAAGCTCGACATTGGCCGACAAATCGCCGCTCACCAAGAGCCCCTCTAACGCGAACTCGTTTAGGGTCGGCAAGGACGGCATAGTACTTGTGCCCATTACACCGACAACAAAGACCGGAGAAGTCTCGGTCAGGGTAAAGCTCGCTGGTTCGGAAGAAACCGTAAAGGGCTGGCTAAGGCCTGAGAAGCGCGACTGGGTGCTCATAGGACTCGCAGAGGGCACGGCAGCGCACGGCACGGTATCCAAGAACATGACAACTGCCAAGGACATGGGCGCAGAGTACGACTACTACGAGGACGGACGCATCGCCTTCTTCACAAAAGGCACGATAAAGGGCGAGTGGCTCCTTACCATGACCTACGACAGCAAGAAGGACGGCAACTACGACCAGACGCGGCTCCACAGCGTAATAGACCCGGGCACCTACTACACAGTATACGGCGACGCAAGCGAGCAGAGGTACGAGGCATCGAGTGCAAGGCCTCTCTACATAAAGATAGAGCGCGACCAGTTCTACGCCCTGTTCGGGGACTTCGATACCGGGCTCACGGTAACCGAGCTTTCTCGCTACTCGAGGTCGCATAACGGAATAAAGAGCGAATACAAGGGCGATAACTTCAACTACAGCGCCTTCGCAACAGATACGAGCCAGGCATTCGTAAAGGACGAAATACGCGGCGACGGCACCTCCGGGCTCTACCGTCTTACGAGGTCAAATGTCGTGATGAACTCCGAGAAGGTCGCCATCGAAGTGCGCGACCGCTTCAGAAGCGAGATAGTAATATCGAGAAGAGAGCTCATGAGGCACGCCGACTACGACATAGACTACGACTCCTCGACGATATTCTTTAAAGAGCCGGTAGCGAGCCGCGATGCCGACTTTAACCCCGTCTACATAGTGGCTGACTATGAAAGCAACGACAAGGCAGACCGCGAGTACAACTACGGAGGCCGCGTAGGCGCGAACACAACGAACGAAAAACTTTCGGGCGGCGTAACTCACGTGCACGAAGGCACGCTAAACGCCGAGGCAAACCTCTACGGCGCGGACGCGACAATAGAGATAACTGACAATACAAGGCTCAAGGTCGAGGCCGCAACGACCGACAAGGAAGTCGCAGCCAACGATACAAAGAAGGGCTCTGCCTACCTGGCCGAGATAACGCATCTTGGCGCCAAGGCAAAGGCAAGGACCTACATCCGCGAAATAGACGACGAATTCGGGCTCGGCCACACAAGCGGCTCCGAAGGCGGCATGAGGAAAATCGGGCTCGATGCCGAGTACAGCTTCAACACGACAACGAGCGCCTCAACGGAAATGTATAAGCACTCGAACCTCTCCACCGGCGCCGACCGCTACTACGGCAGCGTGAAGGCTACTTACAGGGAGAAGAACTACTCGCTCTTTACGGGGGTCAAGAGGGCCGAGGACCGCTTCGTAAACGGCCCCATAAACGACTCGACACAGATTGAGCTTGGCGGCTCACTTGGCCTTATGGAAAACAGGCTCACGCTAAAGGCCTCGCATGAGCAGTCGGTATCTGGCAACGAGAACCCGGACTTCCCGACGCGCACAACTCTCGGAGGCGAATACAGGCTAACCGAGTACGCCTCGGTCTTCGCAGCCCAGGAGTTCACGAACGGCAAGGATAACCACGCGGAGCTTACGAGGGCCGGCATAAAGGCAACGCCGTGGAGCGGCGCACAGATTGGCAGTTCGGTCGAGCAGCGCCACAACGAGGACGGCACGAGGCTTCTTTCCAACTCGGGCCTTAAGCAGCGCTACCAGTACTCCAAGCACTGGAGCTTCGATGCCTCGCTTGACCGCTCGGCTACGATAAAGCAGCCAGGCTCTCCGACCACCAACATGAACGCCCCGAAGGCCTCTTACGACAGCGAGGACTTTACGGCCCTGTCGCTTGGCGCTGCCTATAAAGAAGAGACATGGGGCGCAACATCGAGGTTCGAGTTCAGAAACGCCTCGAGCGAGGATAAGATAGGCCTGCTCCTTGGCGCGTACGGCGAGCCTAAGGAAGGCTACGGCGTATCGGCGGCCATGAGAACGCTTAGGACTTACAGGACCACACACACTCATTCGGCGGCCGACAACCTGCGTATCGGCTTCGCGTACAGGCCGAAGACAACGCAGTGGATAGTGCTCGATAAGCTCGACTTCATACACGACGAAATGGGCGGCTCGGCATCAACGTATAACTACGACAACAGGCGCGTTGTAAACAACTTGAACGTCAACTACAAGCCAAACGACAGAAACGAGCTCTCGGTCCACTACGGCATCAAGTACGTTACCGAGACCATCGACAACACGGATTACAGCGGCATCACCGAGCTCATCGGGCTCGAAGGCCGCCACGACGTAACGCCCAAGGTAGACCTCGGCGCGCACGCAAGGATACTCCATTCGTACCGCACCAACCAACAGGACTACAACACCGGCGTCTCGGTCGGCTACACGCTTGTAAAGAACGCCTGGGTAAGCATCGGCTACAACTTTAGCGGCTTCAAGGACACGGACTTCTCGGCAGCGGATTTTACGAGCCAGGGCGTATATCTTAAGTTCAGGATAAAGGTGGACCAGGAAAGCGCCAAGGAAGCCGTCAGGTGGCTGACCGGGCAGTAAGCGAGGCTTAGACCGTTACCGACGGGTCTACATCGAACAAGAGACGCACCGAACCAAGCCTTCTTGCAAGAAAATCCCTTTTAAGGCAAACAAGGAACCTGTTTAACCTGGAGGCATCGGCGCATTTAACGAGCATCTGCCGCCTGGTGCGCCCCCTTACCTTCTCTATAAGTGCTGGCACAGGGCCAAGGAGCACTATGCCACGCTCGACATATTTGTCGGCAACAGCGCGAAGCAGCGCCGCCCCCTTCTCGACATCTGCCTCCTTTATGCCGTCAATCCTCACAAGCGCGAGCCTTTCGTATGGCGGGTACTCGGCGTCCTTTCTTATTAGAAGTTCTTCCTTATAAAAACCGTCGTAATCGTGCGTTGCCGCGGCATGAAAGCAGAAGTGCTCCGGGCTAAATGTCTGCACCAGGACTTTCGACGGGCCGCTCTCTCTGCCTGCCCGGCCCGAGGCCTGCGCCATGAGCTGAAACGTCCGCTCGCCGCTTCGAAAGTCCGGGATGCCAAGCGATGTATCCCCTGATACTATGCCAACAAGCGTAATGCGCGGAAAATGGTGGCCCTTTGCAGCCATCTGCGTGCCTACGAGTATATCGACACTTCCGTCCTCGACAGCATCGAGTATTTTCTTTAGTGAGCCTTTTTTCGAGGTCGTGTCGCTGTCAAGGCGCGCTACCCTTGCCTTTGGAAAAAGCCCCCGTACCTCTTCCTCGACCTTTTCCGTGCCTATACCCGGGTCTACTATGTCCACGGAGGCGCAGCCTGGGCAGCTCTCCGGCACAGGCATGGTGAAATCACAGTAATGGCATTTAAGGGCACGCGCGCGCTTATGAAATGTAAGCGTCACGGAACAGTTCAAGCACTTCACTGCGCTGCCGCAGCCGCGGCAGAGAACAAAGCTCGAAAACCCGCGCCTGTTGAGGAAGACAAGCGTCTGATTGCCGGCTGTAAGGTTTTCCTCCATAAGCACGCGAAGCCTGCCGGATATTACCGTGCCCTTTGTCTCTTTTTTCATGTCAAAGAGCTCGACCTCCGGAAGCGTTGCGTCATCAACGCGTCTTGTGAGGCGAAGCATTTCGAACTTCCCAGTTATGGCGCTGTTATATGTCTCGACCGACGGGGTTGCGGAGCCCAGAATAACGGCAATGCCAAGCGTCTTTGCCAGCATCAGCGCCGAATCCCTGGCGTTGTACCTTGCCTTGTCGTCCTGCTTGTAGGAGGGGTCGTGCTCCTCGTCAACGATAATGAGCCCTATGTCCGAGAGCGGGGCAAAGAGCGCGCTTCTTGCGCCTATAACAACGTCAACGCCGCCTGCGCGGATTTTCCTCCACTGATCTGCTCTCTCGCCTTCGCCAATTGAACTGTGCACAACGGCAACGCGCCCCGGAAAATGCGCGTTAAGGAGCGCGGCAGGGCGCTCGGTCAGGCCTATCTCCGGAACAAGGAACAGGGCGCGCTTACCCTGCCTTACGGCCTCTTCTATTGCCTTTAGATATACAAACGTCTTTCCGCTCCCGGTGATGCCGTAGAGAAGAAACGGAGAAAAACCGTTACCGAGCGCGGCAGAGATGCGGCCTATCGCAGCGGCCTGCTCGTCATTTGGCTTGTGCGTAACACGACGAACGGCACTATCCTTAAACGGGTCTCTATCCACGACACGCTCTTCCTTTTCCAGAAGCCCGGAACCGACAAGCCTTCTTACAGGCTCATCGACCGAACCAAGCGCGTCCCTTAACGCCGAAAGCGGTATTTCGCCGTGCAGCTTTATGTGCTCGAAAACTTTTCTTCTAAGCGGCGCGGCCTTCATGCCTTCGAGCGCGGCCGCCTCATCAGCTTCCTTTACAAGCCTTACAACTGTCTCGGTCTTTACGCCAAGCGGGCCCTTTGCAACCACCTCTTCCGTTAAAAACCCCTTTTCCCTGAGCCTTGTCACTGCGGCGTATACAGAACCTTTTTTAACGGCCTTTACCACCGAAGAAAGCCGCTTTCCGCCCTTTGCAAGATCGAGAATAACGGCCTCGGTGCTATCTGGCTTTTTGATTGTCTCGAGATATTCAAGCCCCTTACCGGTTGTGGATATGACGCGCTCTTCACCGGGGTTCATGGCAGACGGCGCGGCAAGAAAGAACACCTCGCCCGGCGGGGCAAGGTAGTAGCCGCACATCCATTTGAGGAACTTAAGCCTCGCGCTATCAAGCACTGGAACGCTGTCTATGACGTCGATAAGGGGTTTTACGGATGTAACGGACGGCTTTTCTCTGGTCTCGACGATTATGGCAGTGATTTTCTTCCTTCCAAACTCTACGGCAACGCGCCTGCCCGGGCGTGCCTCGTCCAGAAGGTGCTCGGGCACCGAATAAGTAAAAAACCCTTCCACAGGAAGGGCAACGCTCACGTCCACGAATTTTTTCATTGTTTGTATATGCGCGTAAGACGTTACTGCAGGCCCGGCGTTACGACTCCACCCATTCGCCGCGTATATCGCCGTAATCGACCTGCGTCTGGTCCTCGAACCTCGCAAGCTCGTTCATAAAGGTAAGTTTTATCGTGTCTGTTGGGCCGTTACGCTGCTTTGCAACTATTATCTCGGCCCCTCTTCTTTTGCCGCAGGTGCAAAGCTCCTTTGGGCAATCGCAGGGCTTATAAAAACACTCCCTGTAGACGAACATAACCACGTCGGCGTCCTGCTCTATTGCGCCCGATTCTCTCAAGTCCGAAAGCTGCGGCCTCGCGTTCTCTCTGGTTTCCGCCCTTCTCGAAAGCTGCGAGAGAGCTACGACCGGAACGTTTACTTCCTTTGCAAGGGCCTTTAAAGACCTCGATATGTCGGATATCTCCTGCTCCCTGCTCTCGGTCCTCGTTCTTCCGCGCATGAGCTGCAGATAATCCACGATAATAAGCTTTATGCCAAGATCATTTACCCATCTCCTGGCCTTTGCCCGAAGCTCCAGTACGCTCTGTGCCGGGGTATCGTCGATATATATCGGCGCTTCGTAGAGCGTGCCGACTGCAGTGGTAAGGCGGCCCCAGTCCTCGTCGTTCAAGCGTCCGTGGCGAAGCCTGTGGAGGTCCACCCTTGCCCTCGAGGCAAGCATCCTCTGGGTCAGCTGCTCTTTACTCATTTCAAGGGAGAAGAGCGCAACAGGCGCTTCCGTCTCTATGGCCGCGTATTCTGCGATATTTAACGCAAAGGCTGTCTTTCCCATGCTAGGACGGCCTGCGATTATGATAAGGTCAGAGGGCTGAAGCCCTGCCAGAAGCCTGTCAAGGTCCTTAAAGCCGGAGGCCACACCGGTTACGTGCGTCTTTTTCTCGTAGAGCTTCTCAACCGCTTCGAAGGCGTCCTTTATGAGGTCACGCAGCGCGTAGTAAGACTTCTTTGTCCGCTCCTGCGCGGCCTGAAAAATTATTTTCTCGGCCTCGTCCACGAAGTCGTCGACCGCTTCGCCTGCGTCGTAACCGCGCCTTACTATCTCTGTAGCCGCGGTTATAAGCCCCCTTAAAAGGGACTTTTCCCTGACTATGCGCGCGTAATAGAGGATATTGGCCGCAGTAGGGGTCGAATCCGCAAGGGCCGCGACGTAGGAAACCCCGCCAACGGAATCGAGGGCCTTGGTGTTCTTTAGCGCATCGGTTAGCGTTACGATGTCTACCGGGGTGTTCTTTTCGAAGAGAGAGACCATGGCCCTGAATACGAGGCCGTGGATGTCGCTGTAGAAGTCGCCTCCGTCGTGGGCAAGTATCTCAAGCACCCTGGCAAGAGAGTCCTTCTCAAGCAGAATGCCGCCGATGACGGCCTGCTCTGCCTCCAGATTGTGCGGAGGGACCCTGTGAGGGGCCTCTTTTTTCCGGGCTTCAATGGCCATGGCAGACACCAGTCAAGGGCGGCAAATTTTGATTGCTGCAAAAAATACTGCTTACAGTTCCTTTGATACGTTGACCTTTACCGCGGCCTTCACCTCGGCATGCAGCCTTACGCTAACGGTTGCAGGGCCAAGCACCTTTATGGGCTCGCTAAGGATTATGTTCCTCTTCTCGACATTAAAGCCCTTTGCCTTCAATGCCGCCTCTACGTCCATCGAGGTAACCGAGCCAAAGAGCTTGTCTTCTTCTCCGGCCTTTCTCGTGAACTCGAGTGTGAGCGCTTCCATCTCGGCCTTTACCTTTTCGGCGTCGCCCTTTACCTGGACGGCCTTCTTTCTGTAAGCCTCTTTCTCGGTCTCTATCTGCTTTAGATTGCCAGGCGTTGCGCTTACGGCGCGGCCCCTGGGGATTAGATAGTTTCTCGCATACCCCGGCGCGACCCTTACGACCTCGCCGAAGCTTCCGAGGTTCTCGACATCGTCTCTAAGTATCACCTTCATGGTCTCAAAGCTCCTGTTTTTTTAAAATCGTTATGCCACGGCGCGGGAATACCACGCCGTGGCTCCGTTTGCAATTTAGCCTCTGTCCAGAGAGATTGCTGTGTACGGGATTATAGCTATCGCGCGGGCCCTCTTTATGGCCTGCCCTATTTCCCTCTGATGCTTTGCGCAGTTTCCGCTCATACGCCTTGGAAGGATCTTGCCCCTCTCGGAGATAAAAGACCTAAGCGCCCTCGCGTCCTTATAATCTATGCGAAGGTCCTTGTTCTTGCAGTAGCGGCAAACCTTCTTGCTAAAGGGCCTTCTTCCCCCGCCTTCGCCACCGGGACCGCCACCTGGACCGCCCCTAAACGGCGGCCTTGAGGGCCTCTGCGGCCTGCCCTGCGACGGCCCTGAGGGCCTCTCTGCCGGAGCTGCCGGCTGCGGCGTGGTTACTGTCGGCTGATCACTCATTGGAACCTCCTTCGGCCTTCTTCTCGGCCTTCTTTGCCCTCTCCTTTAGCCTTACGCTCTGGAAACGTATAACGTCCTCGTTATACTTGAGCATGAGCTCGAGTTCCTTGTTGGCAAGAGGCTCGGAGGTGTAGGTGAATACTACGTAATGACCTTCGTTCTTCTTTGCGATGGGATAGGAGAGCTTCTTTCTGCCCCACTCATCGATTGCCACGTCTTTACCCTCGTACTTATCGAGCGTAGACGAAGCCTTTGTTACGACGTCCTTTATTGCCTGCTCCCCGACGTCAGGGTTGACGATAAAAATCGTCTCGTAGTGCGTCTGCATCTTTTTCCTCCTTTTGGGTCCCCGTATAAAACGGGTTCGCCCCCTTCCTGATACTTAAGGGGGCAAGGGTTACTCTACGGTATATTGGGATTTTACCGTAAAACAGTATATTACTTTATACTATAATCCTTGCCAAATTGCAAGATTTTTCAAGCACCAAACGGCCCAAAACAACGCATCCTGGCGCGCAAAAAATCCAGATAAATCAAAATATTACGCCGCCAACTATACCGCAAACCTGAAATGCATCAGGTCCCCGTCCTTAACTATATACTCCTTGCCCTCGACCCGAAGAAGCCCCTTTTCCTTGCAAGCAGCCTCTGAGCCGCACTTTACAAAGTCGTCGTACGCCGTCACCTCGGCCCTGATAAACCCGCGCTCGAAGTCAGTATGTATCACTCCCGCGGCCTTCGGTGCTGTCGAACCCCTTACAACGGTCCATGCCCTTACTTCCTTCTTGCCTGCCGTGAAATACGTTATGAGCCCAAGAAGCTCGTACGCCTTTCTCGCAAGCTTATCAAGCCCTGCCTCTGTAAGCCCAAGCCCCTTTAGAAACTCATCGCGCTCGGCTCCGTCAAGCTCAGCGACCTCGGACTCAATTTTGCCGCATATCGATACGAACCCCGCGCCTTCCTTTAGAGCATACTCCTTAACGGCCTTGGCATATTTAGACTCTGCCTGAAGGTCGTCCTCGGCAACGTTGGCAACGTATATCACCGGCTTTGCAGTAATAAGCGCAAGCTCCTTGATAGCTTCGAGTGTTTTCTCCGGAAGCGTCCTTGCCAAACTGCCCTTCTCAAGCGCTGCCTTTACCTCAACGCACGCCTCATACATGGCCTTTGCGTCCTTATCACCGCTCTTGGCGGTCTTCTCAACCTTGCCGATACGCTTATCAACCGAATCCAGGTCCGCAAGTATCAGCTCGGTATTGATTGTCTCTATATCGCCAACAGGGTCGACCTTGCCGTGCACGTGCGTAATGTTCTCGTCGACAAAACACCTTACAACGTGCGCAATCGTATCTACACTTCTTATGTGCCCAAGAAACTGGTTACCAAGCCCCTCGCCCTTGCTTGCGCCCTTTACAAGCCCGGCAATGTCCACGAACTCAACGGAAGTAGGCACGACACGCTCCGGAGAAACAAGCTTCGTAAGCACCGTCAGCCGCTCATCCCTCATCGGCACCATTCCCACATTCGGATTAATGGTGCAAAACGGATAGTTCGACGCCTCTGCCCCGGCAGCTGTCATGGCATTAAATAAAGTCGACTTGCCGACATTTGGAAGACCGACTATTCCACAATTGAATCCCATCCAACCCCTCCTGCTTATTGAGGAGACTCTTGGGGGAACTTTCTGTAGAAAGTTCCCCCAGACCCCCTCAAAGACTTTTGACTGCCTGAGTCTGTCGGCCCCCGGTTGGGGGCCGACAGACTCAAGTAAAAAGTTTTTGGAGAGAGTTTGAGAGAACCTTTTTACAAAAAGGTTCTCTCAAAAATCCCCCCTCAAAAAAACATGAGCCGCCCGATGGCGGCTCATGGTGACTCTGGTATTTCTTTTTATCAGACGAGCAGCGGCGCGATGATAAGCGCTACTATGCTCATAAGCTTTATGAGTATGTTCATTGCCGGACCGGAGGTATCCTTAAACGGATCTCCAACGGTATCGCCAACGACCGCGGCCTTATGAGTATCCGAGCCTTTGCCGCCGTGTGCGCCCTTTTCGATGAACTTCTTCGCGTTATCCCATGCGCCACCTGCGTTCGCCATAAAGAGTGCGAGGAGCACGCCCGTGACGGTAGCTCCGGCAAGCATTCCGCCAAGTGCGGCTGCGCCAAGAACATATCCTACGATAACCGGAGCAACGACTGCAAGCACTCCCGGCAGTATCATTTCGCGAAGCGCAGCACTGGTGCATATCTCTATGCACTTCTCAACGTCCGGCTTTACGCCTTCCTTACCGGCAAGAAGACCCGGGATTTCCTTGAACTGCCTTCTGATCTCATTAACCATCTTGTAAGCGGCCTTACCAACACTCGTCATCGTAAGCGCGCCGATAAAGAACGGCAGTATGCCTCCGATAAAGAGGCCGATAACGACCGCCGGGTCTGTAAGCACTATTTCGAAAGTACCGCCCCTTGCTGCCGCGATGCTCTGGCTAAATGCCGCGAAAAGCGCGAGCGCGGTAAGAGCTGCCGAGCCTATAGCAAAGCCCTTGCCTATGGCGGCGGTAGTGTTGCCAAGGGCGTCGAGCGAGTCGGTAATGCTTCGAACGTCCTTGCCAAGGTGGCTCATCTCGGAGATGCCGCCGGCGTTATCTGCTATCGGGCCGTAGGCGTCGACACTCATGATGATACCGGTTGTGGCGAGCATTCCGACTGCGGCCATGCCTATACCGTAGATACCGGCAACGTGGTTGGAAACGAATATCGCTATGCAAATCGCTATTACCGGAAGAGCGCAGCTCTCGAGCCCGACTGCAATGCCTGTGATGATGTTCGTTGCCGGGCCGGTCTTACTCTGCTCTGCTATCCTTTCGACCGGTTTGGCCGAGGTGTAATGTTCGGTTATAAGGCCTATGGCAATGCCAGCGAAACATCCCACGAACACGGCCCAATACGCGTCATTGGAAACATCCATGTATCTTACGACGAAGTATCCGCCTATGAGGAAAAGGCCTGCTGCGATGAAAGTCGCGTACCTGAGAGCAGCTGCCGGGTTCCAGTTCTCTATGAACTTCATTGCGCCGATGCCAAGTATGCTGGCAACAAGGCCGACGGCAGTAAGTATTACAGGAAGGGCCATAAGGGCATATGTCGGCCCAAGCGCCGCGACCTTTGTTCCGGCGATTGCCGTTGCGCCGATGGCTATGGTCGCAACAATTGCGCCGACGTAAGATTCGAAGATATCCGCGCCGAGGCCTGCAACGTCTCCGACGTTATCGCCGACGTTATCTGCGATGACGCCAGGGTTTCTCGGGTCGTCTTCGGGGATTCCTGCCTCTATCTTGCCAACGAGGTCCGAGCCTACGTCAGCGGTCTTGGTATAGATACCGCCGCCAACACGGGCAAAGAGCGCTATGGAAGAAGCTCCCATTGCAAAGCCGTTTATAATGACGGCGTCCTGTGGATTGCCGAATATGAGAAAGAGAACTCCTACACCAAGAAGTCCGAGGCTCGCAACCGAGAGCCCCATGACAGCGCCGCCGTAGAACGCGGTAGAGAGGGCCTTACCGGCGTTCGGCTTGAACCTGTTTGCTGCTTCCGCTGTCCTTGTGTTCGCCTTTGTCGCCGCCTTCATGCCGAAAAACCCTGCAAGCATGGAACTGATGGCGCCGACGATATAGGCTATAGCCGTGAACTTGTCTATGAAGATACCTAAGAGCACAGCCACGATAACGAGGAATACAACGAGCACGGTGTACTGCTTCTTTAGATATACCATGGCCCCACGGTGTATGAGCTCCCCTATTTCCCGCATCCTGTCGTTACCGTCCGGCTGTCTCTTTATGTAGAGATAAATTACCAGGGCAAGTATAAGCCCCGCAATTGCCACTATGGGCGAAAGTTTGACTAACAATTCCATCTTTGGAATATACTCCTTTCTCTATTTTATATCTTTATAATTATTGCAACATGCGCGCCTGCTACGGTGCCAAAGAACGCGCCAAAACTCTACCTGTTAAATAAATTCATGGCCTTGTCAGCGCCGTCCTCTATCAAGACCTCTACAGCCTGGACCGCGCGGCCAAGAGCCTCGTCAATCAGAACCCTGTCGGCCTTATCAAACGAAGAAAGCACGTAGTCGGCCGTATCAACTCCAACTGGCGGCCTGCCAACGCCGACTTTGATTCTTAAAAACTCTTCCGTGCAGAGCTTTTCTATCAAGGAAGCAACGCCGTTATGGCCGCCGCTGCCGCCCTTCTTCCTTATTCTTAGCGACCCTGGCTCAGTATCGCAGTCGTCGTATATAACGACAAGGGACGAAACATCGAGCCCAAGGTCAGCTAGCAGGGCCTTTACCGGGCCGCCGCTTCTGTTCATAAAGGTAACGGGCTTGACAAGCGTAACTTCCGCGCCCTTTACAGCGCCCTTGCCGTAAACACATCCGGGCCCTTTTTCGTTTATCTTTACGCCAAAGGCAGCAGATATTTTGTCAACTGCCATGAACCCGGCATTATGCCGCGTGTCTTCGTATTCCGAGCCCGGGTTGCCGAGTCCTACTATCAAATATCCGGGCATGAAAGCCTTCCCGAGTGATAATGCGCTTCAAGAGCTTCGCCAAAGTGTGCGCAAGCCCGAAACAAACGTGCCTTACTTCTTCTTTTCCTTCGAAGCTTCCTTTGCAGGAGCAGCTTCCTTGCCTGCCTCTGCGGCTGCCTTTTCATCTTCCGGCACCTCGAAGCTCTTGGCTATCTCGGCCTTGGCCTCTTCGGCGGTCTTTACAGGAGCAACCTCTGACATCGGCACGCTCACGAGCACCACGGTCGAGCCCTTGTCGTCAAGGACCTTGGCGCCTGCGGGAACCTTTATATCTCCGATATGGAGCGACTGGCCTATGGTAAGAGAGGTAACATCTACGTCTATTGCGTCCGGAATGTCCTTTGGAAGACACTCGATATGTATGGCGCGCATTTCCTGGTGGAGTATGCCGCCCTCTGCAACACCTGCGGCCTTGCCTGTGATATTTACGCGCACGGCAACGGCGATCTTTCTGTCCATCGCGACGTTTAACATGTCGAGGTGTTCTATCTTCTCGGTTAGCGGATGACGGTCCATGTCCTTGAACATCACGATGCGCTCTTTGGCGCCATAGATATTAAGGTTCACGAGCACGTTCTTTCCGGCGTACTTCTTAAGGAGCTTCTCTACCTCTATGTCCTTCAGCTTAACAAGAAGGTTTTCCTTCATGTCCGGGCCGTATATTACGGCCGGTATGAACCCTTCCTTCCTTAGCCTTCCGGGAGCGCCCTTGCCTTCGTTTTGCCTCGGCCACGCCGAGAGTGCGACCTGTTCCATTGTCTTTCCTCCTTACTTTCTTTTCAAACCCGCTTTTGGGGCTAAATAAACAGCGAACTCACGGACTCGCCGTAGTGTATCCGCTTTATCCCCTCCGCAAGAAGCGGAGCTATGGATAAATACTTTATCTTCTTCGATGCGTTTGCCTTGCCCCTTGGTATCGTATTGGTTACGACAACCTCTTCTATCGGGCTCTTTTCTATTCTATCGATTGCGGGCCCCGAGAGTATCGCGTGCGTGCAGCAGGCATATATTCTCTTTGCCCCGTGGTCCTTTAGCGCAACCGCTGCCTGCGTCATAGTGCCTGCGGTATCGACCATGTCGTCTAGAAGGATGGCGACCTTGCCGCTTACGTCTCCTATTACGTTCATAACCTCGGAGACATTGGCCTTGGGCCTTCTCTTGTCCACTATCGCGAGATCGGCATCGAGCCTCTTTGCAAAGGCCCTTGCCCTTTCAACTCCTCCTGCGTCCGGGGAAACAACGACCACATCATCACCCTTAAACGAGCTTCTCATGTAATCAAGAAGCACAGGGGTTGCGTATATATTATCGACCGGAATGTTGAAAAAACCCTGTATCTGCCCTGCGTGCAGGTCAACGCACACGACCCTTGTAGCTCCTGCTGTTTCTATAAGGTCTGCTACGAGCTTTGCCGTAATCGGAGTTCTCGGAGCAACCTTTCTATCCTGCCTTGCGTACCCATAGTACGGAATGATGGCCGTGATGCAGCTTGCCGAGGCCCTCTTAAGGGCGTCGAGCATGATAAGAAGCTCCATCAGATTATCGTTACTCGGCGTGCAGGTGGGCTGCACGACATAGATATCGAGCCCCCTGACACTCTCTTTTATATCAACACTTATCTCGCCGTCGCTAAAGCTCTTTACCTCGGCCTTGCCAAGCGATATCTCGAGCCTCGAGCATATCTCTTCGGCCAGAGCAATGTTGGCATTTCCGGTAAACACCTTTATCTTTTCGGTAAGCGACATACCCTTTTTAATACACTCTTTGGACAATTATTTTCTCCGCCTCGAACCCTGGATGGGGCGGAAGGATTCGAACCTTCAAATGCGGGGATCAAAACCCCGTGCCTTGCCGTTTGGCTACGCCCCAGTCAACACTTAGCCGCATAACGCGTAAGGCGCGCTCACTTGCCGGAGTAACCTCTATAACCCCCTGGCCAGAAAAACCCTCATCGGCGCCTTTAACGTGCCGCTTAACTGTTCGTAGGCCTTTTTCGCCGAGGCGTAATCAAAGAACACGCCAAACACCGTGGGCCCGCTTCCGCTCATCATCGAGGCTAAAGCCCCTGCCTCTTTTAGCAGGCGCTTCATCTCGGCTATCTCCGGATGCATGGACAGGGTCACTCTTTCGAGGTCGTTTTGCATGAACGCCAATACGGCCTTGGTGTCAAACGCCCTGTCTTTTAAACTATTAAGGATATTATCTTCCGCATTTTTTGTCAAGGCCAAATTTCCGTAGACCTTTGCCGTACTTACCTGAAAACCGGGGTTCTGGAGAACATACCAGATACCAGCATCCACCCTAACATCCGTAAGCACCTCGCCGCGGCCCGTGCCAATGGCAGCAGAGCTGTCTATGAGGAAGAACGGCACGTCAGAGCCGCACTCTAACGCTATGTTTTTTAAAGCTTTTTCGTCAAGCGGCCTTCCATGAAGCACATTCAAGGCCTTCAAGACCCCTACCGCATCCGTGCTTCCTCCGGCAAGACCGGCTCCTACGGGGATGGACTTTTCTATCTTTATGGCAACCTTTTTATCTACGGCAGCGGCCTTTAAAAACAACGCTGCAGCCTTGAAGGCTATGTTGGAGGAATCTTGCGGAATATCGGCGCCACCTGCGTCGACACTTATGCCCGAGCCTTCGGACACCGTTACGGTAACGGTGTCAAAGAGTCCTATCTTGTGCATAAGGGTCGAGAGCTCGTGATAACCGTCGTCTCTCTTCCTTAAAACCTTTAAAAAGAGATTTACCTTGGCAGGACAAAGGAGCTTTAGTTCCATGTCAGGCTTTCCGAAGGTCGGAAAAGAGGACATCCCCCCCTCCCGCGCGCCTTATGAGATGATGAAGTAGAGGTTAAGAAGAACGAGCAACCCTATGAGTATGCCAGCGGCATAGTGCTGCACGATACCGGTCTGGAATGTCCGAAGCGCCGTGGACATGCCGACCACACCCTTTGCAACGCCGTTTACTATGCCATCAACTATGGCAACGTCGAAACAAAGCGATGCGCGCGCAATGAAGAAACCCCACGCCTCGACAATCGTCTTATAGGAATTGCTCACTGCGTCGTCTATAACCGCAAGCACGCGGTTCGCGAACCAGAGAAACGCCCTGCCGAGCACGCGGTAGAACCAATCGGTATCTATCGTAATAAGAGGACATGCCCTGATGGCCTTCCTCGCTATAACGAACGCAACGGCCGTAAAGGCAAGCCCTTCTAGCGCAAGCACCACGTGCTCGGCTCCGTAAGGATGGTACTCCATCGCGAACGGAAGAAGATTATAAAGCGCGCCCGGAAATATTCCGATAAGCACGCAAAGGACTGCCGCTATTATCATCGCAACCGTCATGTGGGAAGGCGGGTCTGTAACAGTATCATTATACGTGCGGTTCGTTGTCTCGCCTATGAACACAAGATACGGCACCTTGAGGGCCGCGTAGAGCATGGTTCCAAAAGAAGCGATAGTCAGGAGCACCCACGTTGTCTCGTGCCCTGCGCCAGAGACCGCTCCGAGTATTACGGGCTTTGCCACAAAACCGCTTGTAAGCGGTAGCGCTGCAATGGATAGGGCTCCAACCATATAGAGCCAGAAGGTCTTAGGCATCCTCGAGTACAGCCCTCCAAGCTCGGTCATCTTGGCAGTGCCTGCCATGAAGAGCACAGAGCCTGTTGCCATGAAGAGAAGCCCTTTGTACAGGATATGGGCAACGGCCTGCGCACTAACGCCGTTTATCGCCATCTCCGTGCCTATGCCAACGCCAACGACCATGTAGCCTACCTGGCTTACTATGGAATACGCCATGACGCGGCGTATGTCGTTCTCCATCATCGCGTATATGATGCCGTAGAGCACCATTATCACGCCTATCGGCACGAGTATCTCGGCGCCGGAGAAGCCGCGTATCAGGGCGTAGACCGCGCTCTTTGTGGTAAACGCGCAGAGGAACACGGCACCCGCCACACTTGCGCGCGGGTACGAATCCGGAAGCCACGCGTTAAGCGGCCATGCCGCTGCGTTAACGAGTATGCCAATAAGCATCATCCATGAGCCGAGACTCCCAAGCGTTATCTGCGTAAACTCTATGGAGCCTGTTTCGTGGAACACGAGCTTCATTCCACCCATAAGCAGCATGCCGCCTATGACGTGTATGAGAATATAACGGTATGCAGCGCCGTAGGACTCCTCCGTCCTTCCGGCGAGTATAAGGAATACGGAGGAAAACGCCATCGCCTCCCAGAAAATAAAGAGGGAGATAAAGTCTCCGGCAAAGACCGTGCCTATGGCGCTTCCGGCGTAGACGTAGCTCGCTATGTGGTGGCCGACCTCCTTTACATTCGAGGCATAGAGCATGCCGATAAAGGCCGCGATGGTGAACACATACGCGAACACAAGAGAGAGCTTATCTACTCGGCCAAAGATTATCTCCTCGTGCAGAAGATGAAATACGCCGTACTGGCCCGTCTTAAGCGTAAGAAGGCTTATCAGTGCCGCCACCGGAAGGATAAGCAGATACACCTGCCTTACCCTGCCCTTCATGAAAAGGGCCAGCAGCGAACCAAATATCAGAATTGCTCCGGGATGAACCCAGCTCATAACAGTACTCCCCCTACCTGATTAAAGCTTGAACGACGAACCCTTTTTCTCATAGTAATCGGATGTCCTGCCAAGCACTGCGCAGACAGCCTTTGCCAGAACCGCGAAAACGCCTACGGCTATAAGCCCCATTGCCGCGTACGCAAACGGCACGGCATCGAGTGTAGCGCCGCCTTCGTGGCGCTCGATGACGAATATATCGAGAAGCACCAGGATAAGGGCAACAGCGAGCCCCAGCCACTTAACCCTTACGTCCAGTTTTCCGTCCTTAAATACGCACATATCAACCTTACCTTTTCAGGCTTCCCTATTCAGGCCCGACTATATGGTGAATGATAGCCAGGAAAAAGTCGGGATAAATGCCTATGAACACCGATATGGCCGCCGTTATGGAGAGCGGCACCCACACAAACGGCGAGGCCTCGGTAACGCCGTCCAAGTCCTTTTCATTATCCGGCTTCTTGAAATACGCCCTGAATATTATGGGCATGAAGTAGCCGGCATTCAGTATGGAGCTTACAAGGAGCACGGCAAGGAGCGGCACCGAGTGCGCATCCAGCGTGCCTACCGCAAGGTACCACTTGCTTGTAAACCCTGCAACTGCCGGCACGCCTATCATCGAGAGCGCGCCTACTGTAAACGCAGCCATTGTATAGGGCATCTTCTTTGCTATGCCGTTTAGCTTGCTTATCTTCTTTATATGCGAGGCAACGTATATCGACCCTGCGCAGAAGAAGAGCGTTATCTTGGAGAAGGCGTGGTTCGCTATATGCAGCACGCCTCCGGTAATGCCCGCAGGGTTAAGGAGCGCCACACCGAGTATTACATAAGAGAGCTGGCTCACAGTCGAGTACGCGAGCCTTGCCTTCAAGTCGTCCTTTGTAAGCGCTATGGTCGAGGCCGCGAGTATGGTAAAGGACACGTAAAATGCCGTTGGTATGCCGAGGTTGAAGTGCGACATCACGTCGACTCCGTAGATATGGAGCATGACCCTTACAACCGAGAACACGCCGACCTTCACAACAGCGACCGCGTGGAGAAGTCCGCTAACTGGAGTTGGCGCAACCATTGCCGACGGCAGCCAGTTATGGAACGGCATGATGCCGGCCTTTGCAAAACCCATGAGGAACAATATGAAGCTGAGTATCACGAGCGCCGAAGGCATGCCGGTCGTGAATATGCCGCCCTCCTGGAAGTCCAGCGTGCCGGTCGTCATATAAGTGATGACAACGGCTGCAAGGAGCGCGGTCTTCGAAAGCCCCACGAGGTATATCATGTACTTCTTACTGCCCTCCCACGCATCCGCATCCTCGTGGTGCGCGACCAGCGGATAGGTCATGATGCTTAGCACCTCGTAGAAGAGGTAGAGCGTGAATAGGTTCGAGGAGAAGGCAACGCCAAGGGCCGAGAAGAGCGCTATCGCGAAGCATGCGAAGTACCTTGTCTGCGCGTGCTCGTTTAAGCTCCTCATGTAGCCGATAGAGTACGTTGTGGCTATTATCCAGAGGAACGACGCTGTAAAGGCGAATAGATAACCGAGCGCATCGACCTTCAGTTTAAAGTCTATGCCAGGGAGCACCGTAAAGAGATGGTACTCAACAGTTGCGCCCTTTAAGATAAGCGGGGCCATGGAGGCAACGAGCGCGAACATGACGAACGCGGCAAGGTACGACCAGAACTCCCTTAGGTTTGGCTGCTTACCCGAGAGCCAGATAAGCGGCACGGCTATTGCCGGTGCAAGGAGCGCCAGTAAAGGCGTTATGGATACGATAGTCTCGTTCATAGTATTTTAGAGGCGGCGACCGCCAGATCTATTATGCATCCCGGGTACACGCCAAGGCCGATGACCACGATAACGGCAACGATTATGACAAAGGCAAGCCCTCTGTCTTTCTCGCACATGCATGTGTCGGCATCCTTTGGCGCGTCTTTCATGTACATCAGCATTATTATCCTTATATAAAAATACGCGGCAACGGCGCTTGCAAGAAGCGCCACTATGGCTACTGCCACGAAACCCTTTTCCAGAAGCGCGACAAACACATAGAACTTGCCCATGAACCCGGCTGTCGGCGGTATGCCGGCAAGAGAGAAAAGGAATATGAGCATCACAAGTGCAGTAAGCTTGTTATTCTTGGCAAGGCCGGTATAGTCGGAAATCAGCTCGCCGCCCTTGCCGTTTCTCTTCATAAGGAGCACGACAGCGAAAGCGCCCATGTTCATGGCCGTGTAAACGGCAAGGTAGAAGAGCACCGAGGCAACACCCTGTTCGCCGTAGGCAACAAGGCCAAGGAGCGCGTACCCCGCGTGCCCTATACTTGAGTACGCTAGCATCCTCTTGATGTTCTTTTGCGCAATGGCCGTGAAGTTGCCGTATATCATGCTGGCAAGGCTTACTACAATGACCAGCACCTTCCACTGCTCATACATCGGCGCAAACCCTTCTGCAAAGACCCTAAGGAGCACGGCAAAGGCAGCTGCCTTTGCTCCAACCGACATATAAGCGGTTATCGGAGTGGGCGCGCCCTCGTACGCATCCGGGGCCCACATGTGGAACGGTACACCCGCTATCTTGAAGGCAAAGCCCGCAAACAGAAGCGTTACTGCAAGTATCATGGCAGGGCTCGCGGCATCCGCGGCCTTTAAGGCCTCGGCAACGCCGTCAAGCGCGGTAGTGCCGCAAAGGCCGTACACAAGCGATATGCCAAAGAGCATCACACCCGAGGAAAACGCGCCGAGAATGACGTACTTAAGAGCGCCCTCGTTGGAGCGTTTATCGTGCTGGGCAAAACCTACGAGCGCGTATATCGGAATGCTCATCATCTCTGTACCGACGTAGAGCATGAGAAGATCCTTACCCGAAGCCATGACCATCATGCCGCTTAGAGCAAAGAGTACCAGCACATAGTACTCGCCAAGATTTATATCCTCGTCCTTTAGGTAACGGTGCGACATCAAAATGGTCATTATCGCCGCCGCATAGAACAGGAACTTAAGGAACGCGGAGTAGTAATCCGCTGCAAACATGCCGCTAAAGGTCAATATGCCTGCGATATCCGAGCCGGTGAGCCACCACGTAGCCACTGCAGCGGCTATGACTGTAACCACACTTAGCGCGGCAACAAGGCATTTACGGTCCTTGCCGGTAAAAAGGTCGACGATGAGAATGAAGCAGGCGCCAAGGGCCACTATCATCTCCGGCAGTATCGATATAATGTCGTTTATGTTAAGTTTAAACATTTCGTATCGCCCTTACTTCACGTGAGTTGCGGCCGTGCTTGCGGCGTCAACGGCCTTTGACGCATCTACCGCAACAGCCGGTATCTTTTCACACGCCTCGGCAGGCAGGGAAGCGCCGACCTGCCCAAGTAGATGGTCAATTGAGCTGTGCATTATCTCAAGGAACCCCATGGGCTTTAAGCCCACCCATACAACGAATATCATGAAACCCATAAGGGCTATGAACTCCCTTAAATTTATATCGCTTATCTTATGGCCGTGCGAGTCATGATGCCCGCCGCCGTGCGAATCTCCGTGGCCTCCGTGGCTGTCGCCGTGGCCGTTTGCGCCAAAAGCAACGCGCTTGTACATGACAAGCATATACGCCGCGCCGACTATTACGCCGACAAGGAGGATGGCAAGATAGAACTTCCACACAGCGTACGCGCCAATCAGTATCAACAGCTCGCCTATGAAGCCGTTGGTGCCTGGGAACCCGAGCGAGGCAAGCGAGAATATAAAGAGGAACACGGCGTAGAACGGCACGAGGCGCGCGGCCCAGCCGTAGTCTTTGAGCATCCTCGTGTGAGTACGCTCGTATATTATGCCAACACATAGGAAGAGCGCGCCGCTCGTTATGCCGTGATTAAACATCTGAAGCACAGCGCCCTCGACCGCGTTCTTGTTAAAAAGGAAAAGTCCGAGAGTGACAAAGCCCATGTGGCTGACGCTAGAATAGGCGATCAGCTTTTTCATGTCTTCCTGGGCAAGGGCCAGGAACGCCCCGTAGATTATGGCTATAATAGAAAGTATTATTATCGGAAGCGCAAAGTAGTGCGAGGCCTCCGGGAACATCGGCATAAGGAAACGAAGGAACCCGTATGTGCCCATCTTAAGGAGCACTCCGGCAAGGATGATACTTCCGGCGGTCGGGGCCTCGACGTGCGCATCAGGCAACCACGTATGGAACGGGAACATCGGCACCTTGATGGCAAAGGCGATAAAGAAGAGTATGAAGCACATCGCCTGGAAACTGAAGGCGTACTTTACCGTCATCAGTACCGGTATGTCGAAGGTCTTGCCGCCCGCATAGTAGAGCGCAATGATGCCGACAAGAAGGAGCACGCTTCCGGCAAGCGTATAGAGGAAGAACTTAACCGCCGAGTAAACGCGCCTCGGCCCTCCCCAAACACCTATTATAAGGTACATGGGGATTAGCATCGCCTCCCAGAATAGATAGAAGAGGACAAAGTCGAGTGCGCAGAACACGCCGACCATCGCGCCCTGAAGGACCAGAAGCGCTATCATGAACTCCCTTACCCTCGTCTGTATGGCGCTCCATGAGGCAAGCACGCATATCCAGCCGACAAGTGCGGTGAGGAATATAAAGAGCACGCTTATGCCGTCGATGCCCATGTAGTACTGGATATTGAGAGCCTCTATCCACTTATATCTCTCGACAAACTGCATCTCATGTGTGCCGGTCTTAAAGGCGAGCACAAGGATTATGGAAAGGACGAAATCCACCACGGTAAAGACGAGTGCCGCCCACCTTGCCGAATTATCGCTCCTGGCAAAGAGGAATATAAGTGCCGCGCCGATAAACGGCACGAACGTCAGCACGCTCAAAAGCCTTTCGTTAAGAAGCGGTATGCCCTGTAAAAATTCCACTTATTCCTCTCTACTCCTTTAAAGTATCGGCATCGTCTGCGTTATAGATGCCCCTATTTCTTACAAGCGCGATGAGGATAGCCAGCGCAACAGCGACCTCAGCGGCGGCAACGGTTATCGTGAATACCGCAAATATCTGCCCTCTTAAATCGCCAAGATAATGCGAGAACGCGACGAGATTGATGTTAACGGAATTTAACATGAGCTCTATCGACATGAGCATCACTATCACGTTACGCCTAAAGAGCACTCCCGCTGCCCCTATGACAAAGAGCACTGAGGCAAGCGCAACGCAGTATCCTACCGGTATAGTGGATGTCAATTCCATCTTTTCCTCGCAAGAACGATTGCCCCGACCATCGCGGCAAGGAGCAGTATCGAAACAGCCTCGAATGGCAGTAGATACGTCGTAAAGAGCGCCCTTGCCAGGCCCTCGACCTCTATCTCGGCCTTTATCGCCGGGATGGAGAGCTTATCGAAGCTCGAGCCGAAGGCAACGAACAGAAACTCTATCAGAACAAGCGGCGCAAGTATATAGGCATACCACGCGCCCTTTGACGCAATCCTCTCTATAAGCACCTTTCTCATATCGAGCACCATGACGGCAAAGAGAAATAACACCATCACCGCACCTACGTAGATAAATATCTGCACAACGGCAAGAAACGGAGAACCAAGGAGCACGAATATGCAGGCCACCTGGAAAAAGCAGACCATAAGCGCAAGGGCGCTGTGCACAGGGTTCCTAAGCGTCACGACACCGAGGGCCGTTACCACCGCCACGAATGCGAATATGAAGAAAAAGAGTTTTTCCATGATTACCCTATAATCCCCTTATACCTTGTTCCACCAATCTGACTGCTTCCAGAGGTCCCCGGCCTTTACCTTTATCGTGCCGTCCTTTTCCTTTACAAGCTTTGCCTTCACAAGCACGCCGCCCTCGAAGTGCTGCGGTATGCTCTGCTCTTTTAAAAGATCGTCTATGTGCTTAACTGCGGTGTCTCTATCAAAGCACGCAAGCTCGAACTCCCTGCCCATCCTTACGGCTGTGGTCGGGCACGCGTCCTCGCAGTACCCGCAGAAGAGGCATCTTACGAGATCCACCTTCCACACCGCAGGCACCCTGTCCGCTATGCCTCTACCAGAGTTATCCTCCATCGGCACAACCGTTATACAGCGCGTGGGGCACGCCTTCACGCAGAGCTCGCACGCCACACAGAGCTCCTGGCCCTTCTCGTTCTTATTGAGGGTGTGCATGCCGCGAAACCTCTTATACGGTATCCACTTCTCCTCGTCGGGATAACGGTGCGTAACGCTCCTCGAGACGTTGTACGCAAGTGTGAGCGTAAGCCCTTTTATGAAGTCTATGAACAGTATTTTCTTTATAAGTTCCATCATAATCGGCCTTAGCTAAGGTATATCCTCATAATTCCGGTTACGAGCAGCGTAACAAGTGAAAGCGGTATAAGTATCTTCCACCCAATCGTCATCAGCTGGTCATAACGGTAACGTGGTATCGTGAACCTGAGCCACATAAAGAAGTATATGAACGCCGCAATCTTTACAAAGAACCAGAACACCGGCGGTATCGGTATGGGGAAGTTAAGTATTCCCGCAAACGGGTCCTGCCATCCTCCGAAGAAAAATAGCACCGAGAAAACGGAAACAGAGAAGAGTGCCACGTACTCGGCAAGCATGAAGAAGGAGAAAAGCATGCCGCTGTATTCTACGTTATACCCGGCCGCAAGAACGCCCTCGTCCTCGGGAAGGTCGAACGGTATTCTGTTCATCTCCGCTATGCCGGCAACAAGGAATATGAAGAACCATATCGGCCCTACCGGCAGATAGAACACGTTCCAGTTCCAGAAGCCTCCGCCCTGCGCCCTTACTATATCGCCAAGATTAAGCGTGTTTGTGAGCATAACAACACCTACGACTGCGAAGGTCATGGCGACTTCGTAGCTAATCATCTGCGCAGTGCTCCGAAGTCCGCCAAGGAGCGCGTACTTCGAATTGGATGCCCAGCCGCCAAAAATTATGCCGTACACCGCAAGCCCTGAGAGGGCAAGCACGTATATGACGCCGACGTTCATGTTCGAAACAGACAGGGTGATTTCCTTATTTATGAACGGTATGGTCACGTTCTCGCCAAAGGGCACGACAGCCATCGCCATCATTATCGGCACCATTGCCATGAACGGCGCTATAATGAATATCAGCTTATCGGCCTTTGTCGGTATGAGTATTTCCTTAACGAGCATCTTTATCGTATCCGCAAGCGGCTGCAGTATGCCGTGCGGCCCTACCCTGAACGGACCAAGCCTCGCGTGTATGTGGCCCGCGACCTTTCTCTCTATCCAGGTAAGCGGCATCGGAAGAGAGAACAGCACGCCAACAAGCACCATTATCTTCACCATGATTATGGCAAAGTCAATGACCAGCGACCAGTTTATGGCGTCTATCAGGACCTGCATCTACTTACTATCTCTTCCTTCCCCACATGTAATTTAGCATATCCATGTACCTCATGTTCATGCCGCGCACTATCGAATGCACGGTAAATACAACGCTCCTCATGAGCTTGTAGACCACCCACGGATGCTTCTCGACTATCGCCTCGAACTCTTTTCTCTCAATCGTATAGACCTCGATGTCGGTCACGGCGATGATGGTCGCAGACCTCGGTCTTCCGTCAAGAAAGCTCATCTCGCCGAATATCTCGCCTTCCTTCATGAGGGTCAGCGTAAAGAGCTCGCCGTCTGCCGCTGTCTTACAGGCCTTTACCTCGCCCTTCTTGAGTATATACAGGCTCTCTCCGTCTTCGGCATCGCTAAATATCTTATCCCCTGTCTTGTACGACTTCTCGTGAAGAAGCTTCGCTACGACCTCGAGTTCCTTGTCTTCGAGATCAACGAAGAACGGCACCTTGCCGAGGCTTTTTATGTCTATCGCGCCCATCGAGTCCTCCTCTTTGCCGGCCAGGTTTTGGCCGGAAGTTTTAAGGTCATTTGCGCCTTGGCGCCACACTTACGCGCGGCGCGCCGATACCCGCCTCAAAAAACATGTTCGCAGGACTATCCGCGTAATTCTCCGGCACGAACACCACATCGGGTCTCGTGCCGCTGTTTACCCTCAAGGAAAAAACCGCCTTAACGCCTTCTGCGCCCGTAACCTCTATTTCATCGCCTGGGTTAAGCCCAAGCTTCTTGGCCTCGGAGGCCGCCATCTCTACAACAGGGCCTGAGATAAAGCTCCCTATGACCTTTGAATGCGCCGTAAGAGTGCCTGAATAATAAAGATGGTTGCCTGTCACAAGATGATAGGGCCTTAAAGGGGCGCCGTCTATAATCTCGGTCTCCTTCATCTTCGGCGCGCTGGCCTGCTTTGCCTGCCCCGCATCCGAATCGCCAAGCAAAAATCCCTCGGTTGTCTCAACGCCGGCGGCAGCGCCCGAGTACCTCGTAACCGTCTTTTCTATCTCCGAGAGCACTGCGTCTGCATCGGATGAGAACTCCGCGCCGCCCATTGCCATGCCGCCTATTGCGGCAATTATCTCAAGGTCGTCCTTTGCCTCGCCTGCAGGTTTTCTTAACATGTTTATGCGCTGAACCCTGCCCTCCTGGCTCGTGACAGTGCCGTTTTTCTCAACAAACATCGCGCCCGGAAGAACAAGATCAGCGGCCTTGGCCGTCTCTGTCATGAACACATCCTGCACAACAAGGAACTTTATCTTTTTAAGGGCTTCCTTAACAAGCGCTGCCCCTGGGTAAGATGCTACAACATCCTCGCCAACGACATAGAGCATGTCGAGACCTTCCGAAGCGGCCTTCTTCATAAGCCCTTCTGCTCCGAGCCCTTTTGAAGAAACATCCGAATATCCCGGGCCAAAGGCCGGATGCACGCCCATATCCCACGCGCCCCTCTGGTTGGTCCTGTCGAGAAGCGGCATCACGCGGACATCCTTCTTAAGAACTTTCAGCATATCCTTTAGAAGCTGCATCTCATTTATGCCGTCCGAGTTCCTCATCATATCGATACCGGCCATGAGAGCGATCGTCTCTGAGGCCTTGAGCCTCTTTGCCGCGCCTTTTACATCATCTGAGCTGACGCCTGCTTCCTTGGCAAGAGAATCAACGGTCTTTCCACCTAACAAATCAACGCCCTTTATGCCCGCGAACTTATCGGCGCCTTCTTCTTTAATAGCTGCGCATACGCCGAGTATAAGAGCGCCAAGCCTTGCCGGAGCGTGACGAAGCGTCAGCATCGCGGACCTGTCGAGCTTCATGCCGCGCGGCGAGGCGATGATGATGTTCTTTCTCCTCGCATTCGACATGATACGGACTATATAATCCGTGACCGGGTTCTCATCCGATATCTGCGAGCCCAGTATGAATATCGCCGCCTGATCCATGCACCCGTACGCCGTCACGGCCTTCCCGGATACCTCTACCGCGTGCATGAAAGCAGCAGAAGCGGCCTCGCTCCAGCGCGATGCCGAATCTATATTGGCGGTCTTAAGCGTTGTTCTCGCAACCTTTTGCAAAAGGTAGAGCTCCTCGTTAGTTAGCCTTGCAGAAGCTATGACGCCTGTCTTTTCGCCTGAGGCGGTCTTTATATTGCGCTGCATCACCGAATACGCTTCTTCCCACGTAATGGGCTCGAATATGCCGTTTTTCTTAAGAAGCGGCGTTGTAATGCGCTTGGTGCTGTTTACGAAATCGAAACCAAAGCGGCCTCTCGCGCAAAGGAGCTTGTCGTTAAAACCGGCGCCCTCTTTGGCAATGCTTCTTACGGCCGTGCCTGCCCTCTCCTCAACGGTTATGCGGCACCCGGTCGCGCAGTACGGGCAAACGCTCTTTACGCCCTTTAAGTCCCACGGCCTTGCCGTGTAGCGGTAGGGTTTACGCATAAAGCAGCCGCACGGGCAGACCTCGATACACATGCCGCAGTGGTCGCAGTCGAGCTGGGTTTTAAGAAAGCTCGTCATCTCCTGGCCGCTTCCGCGCCCAAGCGCGCCGAGTACGCCTCTACCAACTATTTCGTCGCAAGCCCTAACACACCTCATGCACTGCACGCAGCGGTTCGAGTTCTTAACTATTACCGGGCTTAAAACGTAATCCTTCTCATGGAACACCCTCTTTGTTTCGCTGTAGCTGCCCTTTCTCGGGCCGTGCTCGAATACCATATCCTGAAGCTCGCACTCGCCTGCCTTATCGCACACAGGGCAATCGAAGGCATGGTTGCTAAGGAGAAACTCGAGCATCGCGGCACGCGCACTTACGACCTGCGGCGAATGCGTAAAGACCTCCATGCCAGGGATGACAGGCGTAATACAGGAGGGCTGAAGCTTCTTCTGGCCACCGATCTCTATGATGCACATCCTGCAGGAACCAAGCCCGGAAAGCTTTGCCTGATAGCAAAACGTCGGGATGGTGACGCCTGCTTCCTTCGCCGCGTCCAGGATAAGAGTGCCGTCGTTTACCGTGACCTCTTTGCCGTTTACCTTTAACGTAATCATAGTTCGTATCCGCCCTCTACCATGCACTTCTTATGCTCGGCATGGTGGACGAACTCTTCCCTGAAGTTTTTCATAAACCCTCTTAGCGCCATTACGGCTCCGTCGCCAAGCGGGCAGAACGTGCGTCCGAAAATATTGTTGCAAATGCGCTCGAGCTCTTCGACATCGGCCATGGTGCCTTCATTGTGCTCGAGCCTCTTTAATATCTTTGTCAGCCAGATGGTCCCTTCGCGACACGGCGTGCACTTGCCGCAGGACTCGTGGCTAAAAAACCTTGTTATGATGTACGAGGCCTTGACCATGCATGTAGAGTCGTCCATAACGACCACTGCGCCGCTGCCAAGCATGCTGCCCTTTGCGGCCAGAGAATCGAAGTCCATCGGAGTGTCCAAATCTTTTTCCGTAAGCAGCGGCGCGGAAACTCCGCCCGGTATCACGGCCTTGAACTTACGGCCCTCTCTCATACCGCCGCAGTGCTTGAATATGATGTCCCTTACGGGCGTGCCCATCGGAAGCTCGAAAAGACCCGGCTTTTTAACATGTCCGCTTACGCAGAAAATCTTTGGCCCCGGGCTTTTCTCCGGGCCCATGCTCTTGAACCATGCTACACCCTTTTCAACGATTGCAGGCACGCAGGCAAGCGTTTCGACGTTATTTATGACCGTCGGCTTTGCGTAAAGGCCGGCAAGGGCCGGGAACGGCGGCTTCTTTCTCGGCTGGCCTCTTAACCCTTCGATAGATTCGAGAAGCGCGGTTTCCTCGCCGCATATGTAAGCGCCAAAGCCTCTGTGCACGTACATGTCGTGCGAGAAGCCGGTTCCGAGTATATTTTTACCGAGATAACCCTTTTTATACGCCTCATCTATAGCGGCCTCGAGCCTCTTTGCTCCGAATGCGAACTCGCCCCTGATGTATATGTACGACGCAACGGCCCCGAGCGCATAGCTTGCGATTATCATCCCCTCTACAAGAAGATGCGGGTCGTTGTCCATAATGCCTCTGTCCTTGTACGTGCCCGGCTCACCCTCGTCGGCGTTACAGCAGAGGTACTTTGGCCCGGTAAAGTCCTTTGGCACAAAGCTCCACTTAAGCCCTGTGGGGAAGCCTGCGCCGCCGCGTCCGCGAAGCCCCGAGTCCTTCATGAGCTGGATAAGCTCATCCGGGTTCTTCTTTAACGCGAGCGCCAACGCCTTATACCCGCCTCCGGCCTCGTACACGGAAAGCTTATAGGCATTCGGGTTATTCAGATTTTTAAGAAGTACCGGTTCCATCTTCCATCCGCCTACTTAAGTCCGTTCAAGATCTCATCGACCCCGCCGGGCGTGAGGTTCTCGTGGAAATCGTCGTTTACCTGCATCATCGGCGCCGTGCCGCAGCTTCCAAGGCACTCAACCGTCGAGAGCGTGAACTTCTTATCCGCTGTCGTCTGACCTGTCTTTATGCCAAGCCTTGCTTCGATATGCTTTACTATGTGCTCTGCGCCAAGAAGCGAGCATGATATGTTACGGCACACCTGAACGTGATACTTCCCAACGGGCTTCTCCACATTATACATTGTATAGAACGCGCCTACTTCGTGCACGTCCACGGGCTCGATGCCGAGGTACGCGGCGATATCGGCCATGTCCTCTTTTGTGAGGTGGCCCTTTTCAGCCTGCACCACCTGCATCGCCGGCATGCACGCGCTCTTTTTATTGGCGTACTTGGCGATTATCTTATCTATCTTCTCTATGGCGTCTTTTGACAGCATAATTTTTTATTTATCGCACTCGCCAAACACAGGGTCGAGGCTCGATATGATCGCTATCACGTCGGCAAGGTAACTATTGCGGCTTAGAAAATCAGTTACCTGGAGGTTACAGAAACTCGGCACCCTGGCCTTTAGCCTGAAGGGCTTCTCCGTTCCATCACTTACTATGTAGAACCCGAGCTCGCCCTTTGGCGACTCAACTGCCGAGTACGCCTCGCCCTTTGGGACCTTGAACCCGTCGGAGACGTATTTAAAATGGTGGATGAGCGACTCCATGTTCTTATAAACGTCCTTCTTTGGAGGCGGCACAATCTCGGGCATGTCCACGGTGACCGGGCCTGATGGCATATCGGTAAGGCACTGCTCTATTATGCGCACGGCCTGGCGCATCTCCTCCATCCTCACGGTGTAGCGGTCGAAGCAGTCGCCGGCTGCGCCAAGCGGCACATCAAACTTAAGCCTGTCGTAAACAAGATACGGCTCGTCCCTTCTTATATCGAAATCAACGCCGCTTGCCCTGAGTACCGGCCCTCCAACGCCGAAGTCTATGGCGTCCTCTGCCGAAAGTATGCCCACACCCTTATTTCTCGCAACCCAGATCCTGTTACCCGTAAGGAGCCTGTCATACTCGTCGAGCTTTTCCTTCATTATCTTGCAAAAACGTCCGCAGCGCTCTTTAAAGGCGTCGGTTACGTCGTAACGCACGCCGCCGACCCTCATGTATGTGTTGGTAACGCGCGCGCCGCACATCATCTCGAAGAGGTCGAGCACAAGCTCTCTCTCCCTCATCGCGTAGAGAAGTATCGTCATTGCGCCAAGGTCAACGCCCCACGCGCCCACACATGTAAGGTGCCCTGTCAAGCGGGCAAGCTCGGCTGCTATGACGCGTATGTACTTTGCGCGCTCGGGGATGTCTATGCCAAGCAGCTTCTCAACCGTTTGCACATAGGCAAGGTTGTTGCTCATGCCGCACCAGTAGTCGAGCCTGTCGGTATAGGGCACGAACTGGTGGTAGTAGATATTCTCGGCTATCTTCTCCGTGCCGCGGTGCAAATACCCGATATCAGGGTCGGCGCGAAGCACGGTCTCTCCCTGCACATCGAGTATCAGGTGAAGCACTCCGTGCGAGGACGGGTGCTGCGGCCCGAGGCTTAGAGTAAGGGCCTTTGTCTCTATCGGCTCGTCTGTGTTAAGTTTCCTTGCCATGGCTTACTTCTTTTTCTCCTCGCCAAACGGGTTGTACTGGTCCTTATAACCCTTTAGCGGATAATCCTTTCTCAAAGGATAGCCTTCCCAGTCCTCGGCCAGGTAAATGCGCCTTGGGTCAGGATGCCCCTCGAACACGATGCCGAACATGTCGTAGTTCTCTCTCTCGTACCAGTTGGCTGAGCGCCATACCGACGTAACGGTCGCTGCCTTCTCGCCGTCACCTACGGCTATCTTCACCCTCATCCTGGACTTCTTGTCGATGGAAAGAAGGTGGTAGGAGATGTCGAAACGCGGGACCCTCGGCATGTTGTCTACGACACTTATATCGCTAAGATAGCTCATCTTGATGTCGGGCTCGTTCTTTAGATAGCTCGAAACGCCGACTATCGCGTCCTTGTCAACGGTTACGGTAAGCTCGCCCGCATACCACACAACATCCTTTACGGCCGTGCCGAAGCGGGCTTTTACCTTATCTATGACCGAATTTTTAAGATGCTCCTGCATGTTATATGGCTATGCCCTTTTTCTTTCTTTCTTCAACTGTCTCTCTCTTTATCTTTTCCTGAAGCTGCAAAAAGCCGTATATCAGGGCCTCCGGCCTCGGAGGACAACCCGGGACGAACACATCGACCGGAACAATAAGCTCTGTACCCTGAACAACGGCATAGGTATTATACGGCCCGCCGGCGGAGGCGCACCCGCCCATGGCTATGACCCATCTTGGCTCTGCCATCTGGTCGTAAAGGGTCTTAAGAAGCGGCGCCATTTTCTTTGTCACAGTTCCGGCAACTATCATCACGTCCGACTGCCTTGGCGACGGCCTAAACACTATGCCAAAACGGTCAAGGTCGTAACGCGAACACGCCGTTGATATCATCTCTATGGCGCAGCACGCAAGCCCGAATGTCATCGGAAAGAGCGACGAAGTCCTGCCCCATTTGAAAACAAAGTCCGATACCGGATTTGTCTTCATGAACTCGGTTATGTTCTCGACTGTTGTAAACTGCGCCAAACCGGCGTATGGATTTCCTTTTAGGTCCATGGATATGCCCCTTTTATTTGAACCAATCGAGAGCGCCTTTCTTCCACGCGTAGGCAAGGCCCACGGCAAGGACGAATATGAAGACGACCATTTCTATGAATGCGATGAGCGCGAGGCTCTTGTCGGCTATGATAATGGCCCAGGGGAATAGATAGAGCGTTTCAACGTCGAAGACAACGAACAGTATGGCTATAAGGAAGAAGTGGACTCGAAAGTGCCCGGTATCGGCATCGCCTATTGGCTCGACACCGCACTCCCAGGGGGAAAGCTTTCTCGCATACGGGTTCTTTGGCGAAAGAAACCATGCAATCACAACGGCGGCAGCACCCATGAAGGTGATGTACCCGGCGATAAGCAGTATGGGCAGATAGTCGTTAAAAAGCATATCTACAAAAGCCCCGTCCCGTTGCGTTCTTACCCCCAAAAAGGCGCCGCTACTCACGGCAATGCCGCTCCCGAACCTTATAAAAGGCTCTCGGGGGTAGCTTGCAAAATAAAACAATGGCAGTGTTTTGTCAAGGATAAAATGTATACTGTATACAATAGGAAGGCCCGGAAAAGGACTTTCAAAACCCTTTAGTCAGGTTATTTAGGGGCTGTATTAAGAAGTTTTAACGCGGCCTCGCCCTCAAAGCCTATTCCAATGGCCTCAAATACCATTGCCGCACGGTCAAAGCTATTCCTCTCCTTCCTTATATTAAGGTAAGGGCCAAGGCCGGCTGCTATACACGGCAGCGCAAACACAGGCACGGGATAATCTGTTCCGAAAAGAAGTCTCCCTTTTACCGAGCCGTCCTCCGTAAGCATCCTTCTTATTACCTTAAGCATTCCCTGCCTCGAGGGAAGCGTAAGGGCCGATGTATCGAGAAATAGGTTTTCATGTTTTCTCATAAGCTCTTTTACGATATCCGCATACCGCTCGTAAATAAAAAGCCCTGTGCTGCCGCCATGCGCAAGGATTACAGTTACTCCGGCATCAAGAATAGCGGCAAGCCTCGCCGGATCTCCGTAAGACTGGTTAACCGAGCTTAGCGCGAACTCGTAGCCCGAATGCGTAAGAAGCGGCATCCTTAAATCCGCCATCTTTTTCCAGAAAGAAAGGAACTTCTTGTCCAAAGGATCAAAGCCCTGGCTGTTTGGGATTACTTTATTAAGTACTGCGCCAAGCGCCTTGCACCTTTCGAGTTCGTCGATTGAATCGCGGCGCAAGGGATTTATCGAGCACGCTGGAATAAAAGTATCGTAGCTTTTCGCCCAACCAAGCACAGCGTCGTTACTGACCATGAACTTCGTTCTATCGGCGTCGATTAAACCGCTTGAAAGATAAAGGCCGTCCATTGGAAGGAGCACGGCCTTTGCTACGCGCTTAGAGGTTTTTATTTCTCCGGATAAATTATCAAGGTAGGTCTTCGATGGGTCTTTATCGCCAGCACTTATGCCGAGCCTGTGCCTTAAGAACTTTAGCGCAAGAGTTTCTTTTAACACAAAGCGCCTGCCGCTGCCAAAGTCTATCGGCTCAAACGGAGGCGCATGCACGTGGATGTCGATTAACTTCGCTATGGCCATATTCCATCGAATGGTTGGAGGACCGAAGGCTCGAAGCAGGCCTACTAAAACTTATAAAACTTCTTCACCCTGTCCTTGAAAATGTCGTTTAGCGGAGTTACGCACTTACTTCTCGCGGCCCTCGGATCTATCTCCACAAGCGCGGACTCGGCCTTTTTCGCCGACGCCCTCTTCATCACGCGGCCCCTTGGGCTAACGACCTCGCTCTGACCGATAAAGGTGAGGGCCTTGGCAGCCCCCCTCTTCTCGCTGCCAACCCTGTTGGCGGTTATCGCGTACACGCGGTTCTCGAGGCACCTCGTTATCATGGCCTCCGGACAAAACGGCAGCACAAGGTTCGACGGATGCAGAATCACGTCCGCGCCCATTAAGGCAAGCGTCCTCGCTGCCTCGGGAAACACCCAGTCAAAGCATATCATCATGCCGACCTTAGCTTTACCTATGTCGTGGACTTTAAAGCCGGTATCGCCGGGATAGAAATACTTTTTTTCGTTCCAGAAAAGGTGGGTCTTCCTGTACACGGCGATAACGCCCTTTGGCCCGACAAGCACCGAAGAGTTATACACCCGCTTTCCATCGCGCTCGACAAACCCGGCCGCAATAAACATGCCCGTTACCTTCGCTGTCTCCGCAAGACGCCTTACCGCGTACCCGTCGCTAACACGCTCGGAATACTTAAGGCTCTCTCTCTTATCCCTGAAGGCATAGCCTGTCGAGAAAAGCTCGGGAAGCACCACGAGTTCGGCCCCGCGCTTCGAAAGAGCAAGAAGCCCTTTAACCGCGTCCTCGACATTCCTCTCTACAGCCCCAAACACCGGAGCAGTTTGCAAAAATCCCGCCTTCATGAAGTTAAGTTGACACCTCGTAATAATATTTGAGAGAACCTTTTTGTAAAAAGGTTCTCTCAAACTCTTTCCAAAAACTTTTTACTTGAATTGCTGCGCCCCCTTTAACAAAAGGGGGCGCAGCAATTCAGGCAAGTAAAAGTCTTTGAAGGGGTTTGGGGGAACTTTCTACAGAAAGTTCCCCCAAACGTTACTACCAGATATCAACCTACTTCTTGCAGCCGGATTTCTTCTTGGAACCGCATGAGGACTTTTTCTTCTTTGCTGCTGCTTTCTTTTTTGCAGGCATGGCGTTTCCTCCTTGGTTGTATTTTTAAATATTGGTGCGTTGTTCCTTATACAATAAAAATATCACACCGGGAGAAAGAGTCAATTGAATTCGGACTATCAGTCGAGCGCGAACGCGATGCTGACATTCATCGGAATGTCACGGCCATCAAGCGCTCCCGGGCGTTTTAGAAACGGCGCTGCCTTCGCCACTATCTCTACTGCAGCGACATTTAGCGCGTTACAGTGGCAGGGCTTATTTACGGACACGCCTTCGACCTTGCCGTCCGGCTTTACCGTAAAACTTACGCCAACGGTTCCTTCGTACCCGCGCTCGCGCGCCCATCTCGGGTAGAACTTGGCTTTTTCTATGGCAGAGACGACCATCGATTTAAAATTCTTCATCGCATCGTCCGAGAGCTCACCCTTGCCCGAGTATCCGGAGATACCGTCCACCCGGCCTGCTACAACGGCTACGGCCTCGCTTGCCGCAGGCGAAGCGTCTTTTATGACAGCGCTTGACAACACGGACGCAACCTCTGGCGCGGGTGATGCCTTCTGTTCTTTCGTAGCGCCTCTTTCCGCGCCTGCAAAGGTTATCATCACGTGCCCGAGCCCCGCAACCTTCGATTCAACGGCGCGAGGAGACCACGTGCCGGCAACGGCAATGCCGAAGATGGCAGCGTGAAGGGCTGCGGAAAAGACGACTATTTTTTTAAATCCGTTCATTATGATATTGCCTTATATGGTTACCTTACTTTTTTGCGTCCAACGCCTTGCAAACAACGCGCTTACCACGCATCTCGTCGTAATTCCAGCACGCTGCTATGGATGCTCCGTAAACCGCAAGTGCTGCGTCAGAGGACCTTCTAAAGCCTTCGCTTATTTCCTCGGGCTTTGAGAACCCCGAAGAAGCTGAAAACCGCGCCGTAAAGATCTTACTTACTACCGGCGTCTTTTCCTCCCATACCGCAACCGCGCCATCGGCCGCGCTCATGACACCCGAATGGTCCGGGAAGCGTCCGGATGAGTACGGCAGTTTTTGCCGTTTGGAAAATGTAGCGCCCTTATCCGTTGAGAACGCGAAGTAAACGGCCGGCGCGCCCTCCTCTGCCTCCGAATACCATGTATAGTATAACACGCCCTTATTGTCAACGGTCATTGAAGGCCCTCTGTGCGGGCATCCGGCAAGTATCCAGTTGTCGTCATTAACGGTTACGGGCGTAAGAAAGCTTTTGCCGTTATCATGCGACACACTAACTATCATATCACGCGCCGAGACCTCGCTCACATTCCTCCACGAGGCGTACACGTCCTTACCGGAAGCAACGATTGCCGTCCTGCAGCACGGGCACACGCCGGAAGAAAGTTTCAGATTTACCGAAAACGTCTTGCCCTTATCCCGCGAACTTGCGTAGAAGGCCGAGCTCTTGCCTTTGATTTTTTCCCTGCCGTCCAGCCACGCAACATGCACAACACCGTCGGCATTGACTGTAACCGACTCAAAGCCGCGCGAGCTTTTCTCTGCGTTGTCGTTTATGACAACGGATTTGGAAAACGAGGCTCCGCCGTCAGTTGAAACGCTAATCCTTATATCCGCCTCAAAGCCTTCGTCGCCAAGCGGGTTGGTCCACGTGACATAGACCTCGCCTTTTGGCCCTACGGCGATTCCAGGAGAATTATGCGGCCCGGAGGCCTTTTCGTCTCCCGTATTCACCTTTACCGGAGCGGAGACCTTTTTATCGGCTCCAATGCTATTTACGTAGACGTCTCCGTCATCGGTTGACCACGCGACATGGATTACGTCTTTATACGCTGCAACAGAGGGCGCGGAGGTCTTCTTGTCGGCAAGCGCAAAACCAAAAAGCGCGCTGCCGGTTGCATCGGCGGCTTTAGCCGCCGATGCAAAAAGAACATTCGCCGTAAAAACACCTGCTACGATAGCTGCGGCAAATATGAACCTTTTACCAAAGAGCCTCATCCCTCTGCCTCCCATTTATAGCTAAACCCTGCAAAGAACGCCCTTGGCTGGCCCGGCGCGTACTGCGACGGCGATGCCCCTGCCTTTGTAGCGCGCTCTGCGTAACGCTTATCGCTAAGGTTCATAGCGCGCACGTAAAGCTCAATTGACTTAACAGGCTTAAAGGAGAGCCTCGCATTGAGAACGTCATGGCCTTTATACTTTTCAGTATTCGCATCGTCCATCCAGTAGGCGCCGACCCTTGTCCACTCAAGCTCTGCCCTACCGCCGTTTAGAAGCGCCGGTTTGTACGAACCCCTAAGCGTAATAAGCTCGGCCGGGGCCTGCGGTATGTAGTTGCCGCTATAGTCGATAAGCGCGCTCGGAGCGTAGTCGTCGTAAACATGGCGCGCGTTCGAATAGCTAAGCGCAAGCTCGACGGTCTCGATAGGCGCGGCTGTGAGAGAAAGCTCAACACCCTTATGCACGGTCACGCCTGCGTTCCTACGTTCGTTTATGTTGGTGGCAACCGAATACGTCACGATGTCGTCCTTCTTGGTCATATAATACCACGAGACCTCGAAGCCAAGCGCCTTATCTCCGCCGCGAAGTCCTGCCTCGTAGCTGTCAGCCTTTATCGGCTTAAGATTTACGGCAGTGAGGGCCGTGCCCTGCGAGCCCCTGAAAAGATCCGCGGAAGACGGCACGCGAAACGCGTGGCCGTAGTTCGCAAAGCCGCTTACCTTATCGGTGAAGCCGTAAGTAAGGCCAGCCTTTGGGCTAAGGTGCTCGAAGCTTCGCTTTGTCGAGGCCGGGCGGTTGGCGTTGGCCGTAAGAGATGTGTCGTAGTCGTAAGATAGAGAATCATAGCGAAGCCCTGCAATAGCACGAAGCCTGTCGGTAAGCGAGCTCTCAAGCTGCATATACGGCGACACGCCCGTGAACACGGCCTCATAGTCGTAATCGTTTGCCGTGCTCGCGACGTATGTATACGACGTATACTTATCGCCCGTCTTAAAGACCTGTATGCGGCGTTCGTTATAAGCGCCCGGCGTATAATCCACGTCCACTCCTGCTATAAACCTTGTCCTTGACTCCGGCATGTCGTGCCTGTACTTGGCAAGAAGCCCATAGGAGACATAATCGGTAGAGGAATCGTAACCGAAGTAATTGGGCCCTGCCTGGAATATTCCCCATCCCGGGAGAAGCTCCATCCTGCTAACCCTCACATAAGGCGTCACGCTAAGAAGAGACGACGCTCCAAGCTCCCTCTCGTACGCAGAGGACAGCCTTAAGGACTCGACCCCTCTGAAATCAAAGGTCTGATAATTATACCACGACCTGTGCTTATAATCCTGGTAAAGAAGACCGTTTGCTCCGCCGGTATCCTGCCAGATGTCTGCATACGAAATAACGGTTTTTATCGACGCGGCCCCTGACGCATAATCCCAGCGAAGGACCGCGCTTGTCTTCTCATACCCGCTTCTATCTCTCCAGCCGTAGTACTCTGTTCTGTTGACATCGAGCCTTAAGCCATTGGCTCCCCATGTATCGCCTGCGGAAGCAAGCAGCCTCATCCAGCCGTTCTCGCCTGCCTCGGGGTTCACGGTAACCTCGGCCTTAAGAGGCGCTGCCTTTGTAATCGAGTTTATGGAGCCGCCTATGGCATCGCTTCCGTATAGCGCGGTTGCGGGGCCCTTGTATACTTCGATTCTCTCTGCAGAGGAAAGATTCACCTCATAGAGGGCATTGTGATTGAAAAACCCCGTTGACCTTACCGGTATGCCGTCCTCGAGAAAAAGATACACCGGGTTCGTTGTAAGCGGCTGCCTTATGGCCGTTATGTGGCCTTCTCCTGCGGTAACGTTCACCCACACGCCGGGAACGCGGTTAAGTATCTCGGACGGATGCGTGGGCTTTACTGTCTCTATCTCGTCTTTTTTTATCACGCCGACGGAAGCGGGTGTTTCCTTTCTAAGCTCCGCCTCGCGCGCTCCGGTGACAACGACGTCGCCGTCCGTGTCTTCGGCATGCGAAGACAGCGGAAATGCGGCAAACAACGCAGCTATAACAAAAAATACGGCAATAAAATGTTTTTTTTCAAACATCCCCTGGCCCTCTCTTTTTTATACGGCACATCAAGCGCCACGCACGCGCGCACAGATGCGCGCGGCGCGAACACATGAACGCCGTTTTTATGCTGCTTTTTAAAGAGGCTCTCAGGCTGCCGGGGGACGCTCGGACGGTTCTGTGAAGTGATTTTTGTGGATTGACAAACTACTTTGCGAGAATGCCGCGCTGCCATTAACAAGCGCAACATTACAAGAGGCGGATGTAATGCTGTTTTCTACAGCGCCTGCAACTGCCGCAGCCGTATGGTCGCAGCACTTTATCACGCAAGTATTCGCGGGGATTTTTGCGCTGCCCGAATCACTACCCTCATGCCCTGCTCCGTGGTCATCATGATTGTCTTCTTGATTATCCGGCGAAGCGTGTGTTGAATGGCACATGGAAGGAGCACCGTGGCCTTCGTGCCCCTGATGTTCATTTGCCGCATTGTCAGGAGCGGCCTTTTTGCCGTGCCTGTGCGGACACATTGCGCCGTGGCTGCATTCCTCGGAATCGGCCATGGCAGCGGCAACCGATGGCATAAACACCGCAAAAAGAAAGGCTGATAGCGTTACAATCGAAACAAGACGACGCATGTCCTAAATTGTAGCAAAAAAAAATCAGCTCTTCAACAACTAAATCGCAGCCTCAGTCCTTTTTGCAAAATGCGTAATAAAAGCCTATGGCAACGAGCCCTGTTACCATGCCCCACGAGCCTATGAGGAATATCCACCCGTACGCGCTCATTAGTCTTTTCCTCTCCTTCGCTTCCACGCAATCTCGACAAGAACGATGTGCGCTATAAGAAGCACTATGAGATACGCCCTTGCCGCCCATATTCCTACAGAGGTTTTGCCCATGACCGTTGACAGGTTCTCGTAACCCCAGACAACGAGTATGACCAGAAGAAGCGCCGGGGTTACGTACTTCATTATGTAATAGAACACGCGCGGTATCCTGACCTTTGCGCCCCTGTGTATTTCATCCCATGCCTTATCAGGGCCAAAGACCCAGAAGAAAAGAACTATTTCAAATAGCGCCAGGAACACGAGCGCGAAGGTGCCGACCCAGAAATCGAGCTCATCTAACGAGTCTTTTATAAAGGCCGGCAGTATGACCGAGACAAGAAAAAATATGCCAAGCGTAATAACTGCCTTGTGGCGCTTGAATCCGAGTTCGTCTTCGAGAAAAGCAACGGCCGGCTGCGCAAGGGCTACCACCGAGGTAAGCCCGGCAAGGAATAAAAGGAAGAACCACAGGCATCCGAAGTACTCTCCTGCCGGCATATGCGTGAATATCGCGGGCATGCTGATGAAGCCCAATTGAAAGGTTCCGCCCGCAGCCTCCTTTGCGCCCGAGAAGCCGAAGAATATAACGGCGCTCATTATGGCAACGGTCGAGCCGAATATCACCTCGGCAAACTCGTTTAGGCTTCCGGCGGCAACTGAGCTTGCGACTATGTCGTCGTCCTTTTTCATGTAGCTTGCGTACGTGATGATTGCGCCCATGCCAAGCGACAAAGTAAAGAACACCTGCCCTGCTGCAGCAAGCCACACCTTGCCGCTAAGGAGCCCGCTAAAGTCGGGCTCCCATAAAAACGAGAACGCCTTCGAGGTCGTCATGGCCGGGTCTGTCGGAGAATCGAGAGTTACGACACGCACCAGAAGGACAGCGCCGATTACGAAGATTGCCGGAAGCGCGATGTTGCAAAACTTCTCGATGCCGCCGGATACGCCCTTCCATAATATGTACATGCTAAGAATTAACGTGATTGCGAAGAACACATACGCTTTGACCGGGGGCGCGTAATAAAGCGCATCTCCGGTATCACCCTTATACGCGCCAAGATAGCTTGCGTACGGCGCGAGATACTCCTTTGCGCTTACTGCGCTGCCAAGCGTATCCGCAACCGGGAGCTTATGCGTGAGAGAGGCAACACTGTATGCAAGCGTCCACGAACATATATAGGTGTAATAGACGAGCACGACAAGCGGCAGAAATACGCCGAGTATGCCCATGTACCTGGCTATGGGGTGCTTCCATATGGAATCGAATACGCCCGGCGCTGTGCCGTGGCCCCGCTCGCCGCCGTAGCGCCCGAGCCCCCACTCTACCCAGAGTAGCGGTATGCCAAGCAGGATGAAGGAAACGAAGTACGGTATCATGAACGCGCCGCCGCCGTTGTCAACGGCCTGGCTCGGGAAGCGGAGGAAGTTGCCAAGGCCGATTGCGTTCCCGGCCATGGCGAGGATTAGCCCTATCTTCGAGCCCCACTGCTCGCGTTTTCCGTTATTGTTTGCCAAGGTGCGCGCTCTCCGGATAAAAAAGTCTGTGCCCTGTGCTTTTTATATCAAGGTTTAAGGGACATGTCAACGTGCCTATGGCGGAGAGTGCCGGTACGTAGAAAGCTTCATTCGCGCCGCGTAGATACTTATCTCAGAGCCTGCAAAAAAAAAACGGGGCAGACGGCAACTCAAACATTGCCGCCTGCCCCGGATATATCCGCCCAAATAAAGAGCCCTTATCGTCCGGCCCTTCGCCCCTGGCTTCCGCGTTTCTTATCAAAAGAGAACTTCCTGCTAAACTTCCGCTCCGGCGCCGGATGGCTGCCTGCAGAAGAAGACTCTCTTTCCGTAGATTTTCTCTCTCCTCCGCTAAAGCGGCTTTTCCCTTCCGAGTACTTTCTACGCGAGAAGTCGAAGCGGCTTCTCTCGGCCTTTTCCTCGGCAGCCTCTCCGGCAGTAGCTGCCACGGTGTAATCGAAGCCCTCGAGCTTACGCCTCTCTACAGTGCCTTTTAGCGTCCGCTCTATCGACCTTACCATGTCGTTATCTTCATGAGTAACGAAGGTGAAGGCGTCGCCTGTCTTTGCCGCGCGCCCGGTGCGGCCTATCCTGTGTATGTAGGCCTCGGTCGTGTTCGGCATGTCGTAGTTTATCACGTGCGACACGCTTGATACGTCTATGCCGCGCGCCGCGATGTCGGTAGCAACGAGGACGTCGTACCTTCCGCTTCTGAAACCGTCCATCGCCTCCTGGCGCTTCGACTGCGAGAGGTTACCCTGCAAGGACGCGGCCTTATAACCGTTTTTCCTTAGCCTATCGTCAAGGCGCTTGGCCCGGGCCTTTGTCCGCGTAAATATCAGCACCGAGTGCGTGTCGGTCTGCTTAAGAAGGCTAAGGAGCAGCGGCGTTTTCAGGTGCTGCGATACCGGGTAGAGCGCGTGGCTCACCGTCGAGACCGGGGCCGCCAGCCCTGCCTGCACGATTTCAGGCTCTACTAACACCTCTGCCGCGAGCCGCTTTATCTCCGGCGGCATCGTGGCCGAGAATAGAAGCGTCTGCCTCTTTTTCGGGAGCAATTCGATAATTCTTCTTATGTCCGGGAGAAACCCCATGTCGAACATGTGGTCTGCCTCGTCAAGCACGAGGACCTCGACCTTGGAGAGGTTTACGCCGCGCTGCCTGTATATGTCAAGAAGCCTTCCCGGGCACGCAACTATTACGTCTACGCCGCGCCTTAGCTTGTCCTTTTGCGGATTGATGCCAACGCCGCCGTAGACCGTTACGGTCTTGACATGCATTCCACTACCAAGCTCAAGTATGGACTTGTTTATCTGTTCCGCGAGTTCGCGTGTCGGCGCGATTACAAGGGCGCGCGAAGCTCCCCTTACACCTGCCTCTGCGAGGCGGTTCAGTATCGGCAGCGCGAAGGCCGCCGTCTTTCCGGTTCCTGTCTGCGCAAGGCCCATTACGTCCTTGCCGCTTAGCACGTGCGGTATAGCCTGCTTCTGGATAGGCGTAGGCTCCGCGTATCCGGCGGCTTTTACCCCTGCCGCCACAGTGGGGTGTAAATTAAACGCAGTAAATCCCATGTGTCTCCTTTAAGGTTAGATGTTGCGCTCTGCTCGGGGAAAATAACGAAGGTCTTAATAAATGGAAACTACTAAGAGGGTTGTTACACTACGTAGTTTTCAGCCGGGTACAGTCGGTTGTTACGTGATTACGCTATGTAACTTACAGTATAGCCTTATTGGCGCCACGTGTCAAGGCCGAGGGCCTGCACCCTAACACAAAAATCCTTCTCCCCTTCGGGGAGAAGGTGAGGATGAGGGGGATGATGCCTTACACCGCTTGCTTTGTCATTCCTGCTACCGCAAGAATCCATTTTCAAACGTTGCGCCTGCACCCGCATATAAAAATTCCTCTCCCCAATCAATTTGGGGAGAGGATTAAGGTGAGGGGTTACCTATTATTGCCTCGCCAAACGCTGCCTGCTGCGCCTACGGCTTATGGCTCGAGCCCTCGCGCATTGCCTCGATGAGCTGTTCCTTCATGTCTTCCGTGCGCCCAATGGCGACCGCGTACACGACCGCTGCCCTGACTCCCCGAAAGAGCGCGTAGAAGAGGATTAGCGGGAAGACAACCGCGTCGAAGGCGTACCCTGCCATTATGCGCATGAGATTGCCTGCAAGGTCCTTTGACCTCGCCCGTATCTGCACGAGAGCGCGCGCCATGGTGTCCTTTGTGGCCCTTGCTTTCTCTATCACGCCCTCGCCCTCGAATGCCCAGGGCGGGAAAATCGCGTTCTTCATCATGGTAACGGACTTCTCCGCAGCCTCGACTGCCGGCGTGGTGATCCTGTCGGATATATATGAACCTCCTGTTACGGATAGAGGGAGCGCGATGTAGAGCATGGCGCTAACTGTCGCGGCAACGACAGTTAAGTCGCGAAGCACGCGGCGCGTCCGCCTGCACGCAGGGGCGTAGAACACTACGGCAAGAAAACAGGCAAGAAAGAAGAACGCTGCAGAGAGCGCCCACGCATCGATTGCGGACGCGGCATCGAGCGCGTAGTGCGTGCCGACAAGCACGGCCATGCACACGGCAAGGGTCTTCCACGCGGTATCTACCGCGTCGTAGGCCGCCTGCACTGCTCCGCCGACATTCACCTGCGCGCCCACGACGAGCGAGACCTCGACCTCGCTGCCCTTTACGATTGCAAGCCCGGTCTTCAGCGCCGATAGAACGATAAACGCGGTAAGCGCGCGGTCGAATGAATTGTCGAGATAGGTCTTGTTATGCGCTGCAACAGAATCGCCTCCTATAAAGCCTGCGACCCTGTCGAGCGCGCCAAAGGTGGAGAGGAGAAATAAAACAACCACCACTATAATGGTGGCTAACTTGCGGTTCGGGGTTTTGGTCAGAGGGTTCATAGTGTTATCGTACGCACCTGCGGTCTATTATAACCTATTTAGTCAGGTGGTTGTCAATTGGAAGGGGGGAACGGGGGAAAACGGCGATTTTACCGCCATACTGCGTTGCCGCTCGGTTTTGAGTCCTCAATGTATACTACGTATACACCTGCGGCTCAAAACCTCCGCCGCCTTGTCTGACGCTAAACTTGCCGTTTTGACAGGCCGCAAGCGGCCTTGAGTGAGAAGATGGTGGCAAGTGGCCACCATGCAGCTTGACCACAAACCAAGCAAATTACTTAAAATTAAAAATACCCCTTAACTCCCTCTCTATATCAATATGCACATCGCATATTGGACAACTCTTGCTCCACAGTGGCAATGAAGGAAAATTTTTATTCTCCGAAGGATCAAATCTATGCATCGCCAAACATTCCAACTTAGGCACCTCGCTTTTTAAAGAAGTCGAGTAGATATCCACACGTGTTGCCCTCCCAAACCAATATTTTTCAAAATGGTCTGTGGGTCTATTTTTTCCACCTATGGTACGCCCTACATAAACACATTTTTTCTTGCCCCAAAATATATATATATAATTCTTAAACATTATCTCTTTTTCCAGCCATCTTTTAAATTTATTTTTCTTTTCTTCTAACCCCCAACCCTTAACATGCCATCTTCGCTTTTCATATATCAAATCATCGAATGCATCTCGTGCCACATCTTTAGCCAATGCTTCTGTGGCTAAGTTTTGAAGTTCTTCAATAACAGAATCTCTGATTCTTTTATCAAACTTTTTGGGCCTTCCGAAGGTAGCCCCACTTATCGCTTCACGCAACCACTGTGTTCTTCTCTTAAAAAGACCATCCAATTCTTTCTCAAACTGACCAACAATGCTCATACGACCAGCCTCCTATCCACTTTGGGAGTTTTCCACATCAAACCGCACATCACCAAGCCACTCTACAGACTAAACAAAAAAAGACCACGGTTGCATACGTATATCAAATGATAAACGCATATTTTTTAATGCATTATCGATAGAATAAATTTCAGATCTCGAAGGCATAAAAATACTATCGCAAAATATAAAAACTTCCGTCCCTTTGTAAGCACTTGCAGCATTATATTGCAATGAGTAGGTGAACTTTTGTCTGTCCTTATACAAAGCCATTATCAAGTCAGCATCATCATAAGAGACTATCCAATTAGATAAAGATCTTTGTATTGTTTCAGACAAACGTACATGGTCATCCAAATTATAATAATTAGCATACAACCTATCTGCCTTACTAAAATATGGTGGATCACAATAAACCAACTTGTTTTCTGGTAACCCGGAAACATATTGCAAAATATACTTTTCTGCATCCCAGTTTTTGATTTTAATCGAACTACCTTTTTTAGCTATTTTCTCTACACGCTTTACGAGGTTCCCCTTAGCGAACCTCGCATCCATTTTCCAAAAGCCATCTTGTTTTTTTCCACCAATAACCCCACCAGAAAGAATGCCAGAACGATTACAACGATTTAAATAAAACATCGCAAAACCCAAATCAATACGATCATAGTCGCTTGGGTTTTTATAAACTTTCTTCTGCTTTTCCCACTCCTCAATTGTCAAAGGTGCCTTGGAGATTTTCCTACAAAGTTCTTCAGGTTCATTTATGACAGTATGCCAAAACGCAAACACCGCAGGACAAGAATCATTTAAATGGACACTCGAAACAACCTCACCGAGAAGAAGCTCTATGGCAACACCTGCGCCTCCGGCATAGGGCTCAACATAATGCCCTCCCTCAAGATTATTAGCATAAATGGTTTCGGCTATAAATTGCCAAACCTTATGCTTACCTCCCGGATATCTTAATGGCGTTTTAGGAGTACTCATAATTTTGCGACCACAAGTCTTACTATTTATTCATTGCCTCTAACAAGGGGAAAATATTATGAAAAATTGCACAAAAATCGTCCGTGGATATCGAAGAAATACGGCTATGAATCAAGCTATTCATGGACGTTACCGACAATATACCGCTTTGCTTATCAAGCTCCACCTTGGCGCCGTGTAATATTTTTCTAAGAACCATCTTCTCTGCGTCATCATTTTCAGCATCTACAATATGCTTTACAATATCACCAAGTATTGCTACCAACTTTCTGTCATTACCATTTTTTTCAACTTCGACAATCTGCTTTTCATGCTCACTACAGTACTCCTTTGCCGAAAGCTCAAACAGCGCCCTCAATAAGAACACATAGGAATACCTATGCTTATCTATTTTTAATCTGAGTATTTCTTCATGCAATGCCGCAACTTTTGCGCGACCGGATTTTACCTTGAACTTCTTTAACTTATTATAAACCGACTTAGGGTCATGTAATGATACTGCCGTAGCTGACTTTCCCTTACTTGCAGTATTTGCAGAAGAAGTCTTTGCACTTCCTTTGCCCTTCTTAGCATCACTTCTAGCAATTCCATACTTCTCTGAAAACGGATTGTCTTTGCGCAAATCCGAAAACTGAAAAGCTCCCATCCCTATGTCGTACAGAATTCTGTCCAGCACTTCCTTATTGCCTTTTGGATATAAGTCAATTAGCTCCTTGACAGAACCAAGAGCAAGGCTCTTATAAAGTTTTTGAATTGCTTCGTCCAATATAGTAAGTGGATAATCTCCTGCCCATTCTTCGACCTGTTGTGGCGTCAAATTATCATTATTTTGCAAATATTTTTCTAGCAAATCCAACCCCGGCGTAAAATTTTTATTATGTTCTCGATCATGCCTAGCGCTTGCTACAGCATTCCATTTTCTTCTCGCTGCCATTTCACCTTTGCCATGAATGCGCGTAACAATTTTATCGACTAGTTCTTCTTGCTTTGGCGTATAAACCAAACAAGGAACCGTCCTATTGGATGTCTTCCAAGATTCAGTTAAACCTTCCATTGTCTTCTTAATATTGTCTGGCAACTCCCGATAAGAAACTAAACCGTATGCAAGTTTCAAAGCAGCAACTCTACGATTACCTTCTTTTACAATAAAGGCTCCATCGCTTCTTTCTAGCACAAGAATATTTTCTGTCGGCATATACCCATCTACCAACAAACTCTCATACAAAGCCCAAAAATATTTCGGGTCTATCGTAATCAACGCATGAACGGCTCTATCCTCACTCTTCTGCCTAATAGTCCTAGGATTAGCCAGGTCAATAATAAGTTTGCTTACTTCTATATCTTGCTGTCTTGACACTATTCCCCCTTTTTTTCTAACTATACAAAAAGCGCCCCTCGCGCGAAGGCCGCTTCTTTACTCAATGCTGAATTGCTCTCAATGCAGGCATTGCGTTGTCCTATGATATTTTTATTGGCTTAAAGATTTTGATGAACTTTGTCAGGCAGGAGTTAATTTACCATACCATAAACGGTTTTCAAAGCGTTTTTTTCACACCTCCCCCGCCCCACCCTCTTTCACTCCCCTCCTTAGCAAGGAGGCAGGCTCCGCTTGCGTCCGCCAACGGCAGACAATGCAAGTGGAAGCGGGGAGGTTTACAAAGGCCGCTTCCTTATTCCCTTCGCCCGGCATCGTCTACCCCACCCCGCCTCCCCTTATAAAGGGGAGGAAATAAGGTAAGACACTGGATTCCCGCCGGAGTTTACCCCGTACTTGATACGGGGCGGGAATGACGACCTGTGAGATTGCTTCGTCGGCCTTCGGCCTCCTCGCAATGACCGCCCCCGCCCAAACCGCCAAGTTTTGCGCCAGACGCGGCGAGGCCCCCACGCGCCGCACCTCGCCCCCGCCCAAGCACACAGCCCGAAATAAAAATCCCTCTCCCCGTTGAAGTCCGGGGAGAGGGAAAAAGGGTGAGGGGTACAAAGCTTTGTCTTTCAAAACCCCGGGTATGGGGCTAAGCGATGGGCTTAAGCGGGCCGCATAAGAGGCGGACGTATTGCCGGGGTCGCATGAGCGAAGCGATTTAAGGCGGGGCAGGCTGCGCCTGTTTCATGGCGTGTAACAGGCAAAATGGTGCGCTAAGCACATAGGCCAATCGAAGAATATTCGGGTGCAGGGGTCACCCCTGCCGTGGGGTAGTTATGCGGCGGGGTCGCAGCCCTCGCACGCCCCATACCCAAAAGCCGCCCCGCAGGGGCAAATGTTTTTTAAATGGATTCCTGCTTTCGCAGGAATGACAGAGTATACAGAGACGAGATCCCGAAACAAGTTCGGGATGACAGACAGATTTTACCCCACCCCGCCTCCCCTTATAAAGGGGAGGAAATACGATAAGACACTGGATTCCCGCCGGAGTTTACCCCGTACTTGATACGGGGCGGGAATGACGACCTGTGAGATTGCTTCGTCGGCCTTCGGCCTCCTCGCAATGACCGCCCCCGCCCCTCCGCCCCTTCCCCCGTCGCCCCGTGCCCTTCCGCGCCGTCCCCTGCCGCCCCCACCCCCAAACCGCCAGGTTTTTCGCCAGACGCGACGAGGCCGTTTTTTCAGCGCAGGCGTATTTTGGTAATACGTCGAGCACAGAAAAAACGGCCTCAACAAAAATTGCTTTTATATTAGGGTGCAGGCGTCACGCCTGCTAAAAAAATCCCGCGTAACGACGCATCACGGCCGAATCGCGGGTTTAAATGCGGTTTGCCTACTTAGTAATCTGCTTGATGATAACGTTCGTGTCGGTGAACTGCTCAAACCCCGACGGATAAAACTCCAGCGCAAGCCTTGCCTGTTTGAGCGCGTTCGCCGCAAACCCGGCCTTTTCCGCGGCGTTTTTCTCCGCCTTCCACTTATCGTAGAAGTAATTGGCCAGCAGATGGTGCACCCAGCCCGTCCTCTGGCGGCACACGCCCTTGGGGTTGTCGTAGCACGAAAGGAACGACGTGTTCGCCTTCTTTAAGCTGTGCGCCTCGGTCTCGCTAACCTCTATGTACTTATAGTAGAGCCCCTTGGCCTCCTCCGCCCTGCCAAGCGCGCGCATCATCTCGCCGCCAAAGTAGTACACGTGCCCGTTGTCCTGGTCCACGCCGCGCACCACCTCTATAAGGCGGCCAAGGCGCGCGAACTCGGCCTCGGTGTACGGGGCCTTGTGCGCGTTCACCACGCGGTTATATTCGTCCCTCAGCTCGTTGCCGTTCTCGAGTATGACCTTCACCGACGTGTCCGTCTGCACCACGCCGGCGCAGAGCGCGTGCGGCCCGTACACGCATTTATTCCAGTTGCACATGCGCTCGTTCATGCCGGCGCTCTGGTCGGTTATCCTCTCAACAACACCGGCAAGCACGGCTATGACCTGGTCATCCAGCACGACGCGCTTACTTACGCAGTTATTCAAGTCCGCCTCGATGTTGCCGAACTTATAGTGTGAGATGTTGAAGCCGACGAAGTTACTGCCGCTAATACACTCCTCGACCGAGATCTTCGCGTTCTCCGGAAGCTTCGAGGCAGCAAGCATGTCGATTGTGTCGCTGACGATTGGGGCGCAGCCGCAGCGGCCGTACTGCTCCGGTGAGATGGACGCGCACGGGTACGCCGCCTTGTCCGTCTTCGCGCCGGTAGTCGCAGCAGCGCACGCGGAAAGCGCGAAGCATAACGCAAACAGCGCCGCCGCGTAAGCAGCAGAAAAACCGCTCCTGTTGTAAGCCATAGCAAACCTCTTAAGGAAAAAACGGAAGAAAAACCTACTTACGACCCCTTGCCTTGCCCGACATTACAGTCACGGCAGAACCAAGGAGCTTCACCCTCGAGCTGCCGAGCTTGACCTTCACGTACCCGCCGCGTTTCGAGGCCTGGTACCCGGTGAGCTCGATTTTATTAAGCTTTGGCCCCCAGTACGGCGCAAGCGCGCAGTGCGCGGAGCCTGTGACCGGGTCCTCCGGAATTCCGTACGCAGGCGCGAAAAAGCGGGAAACAAAGTCCGCGTCCTTACGCCTCTCGCTCTTTGCCGTAACTATCAGGCCGCGTATGGGAAGCGACTTTATGTAGTCGACTCTCGGCGTAAAGTGTTCGACATCGGCCTCGCTTCGAAGCTCCACAAGAAGGTCCGCCCCGGCCTTCCCTGCCCACACTGCCTCTGCGCCAATGCCGTTCGATATCTCCCGTCTTACGTCCGTGCCAACTCCAAGGTCGTCAGGGGTAACGATTGGAAAGTCCATTTCTATCAGGCCATCCTTCTTCTTCGTGGCACGAAGCTCTCCGGAGCGCGTGTGGAACACGCATGTCTCGTCTGCTTCGATAAACCCCTCCTCCCAGAGTATGTGCGCGGAGGCAAGGGTAGCGTGGCCGCAAAGGTCGACTTCGGTAGCGGGCGTAAACCAGCGAAGCGAAAACCCGCCGTCCGCAAGCTCGCGAAGGAACGCGGTCTCCGAGTGGTTCATCTCGGAAGCAAACTCCTGCATGAACGCGTCCTCTGCCTCGTCCCCGCAAACGCAAATTGCAGAAGGGTTGCCCTTGAAAATCTCGGTTGTAAAGGCGTCTACGATATATATCTTCATACGCAAAATCTCCGGAAATAAATATACTACAAATCACAAGGATTTGGCAATGCATGTTTGCGTAAAACAGGCATGCCAAGTCCTTTATATGGCACCGCGCGCGAAACATATAAATGACAGCAGCCTTCTTGCCTACGTGCTCGGCCCTGTGGTATAGTGGCTCATTCGAGGCGCGGCCTTGTATGCTTTTTAACTCATACGTATTCATATTCATATTCCTGCCGGTAACAACGCTTGTGTTCTTCGCAATCGGCGGCAGAGGCCACCACCGCGTTGCAAGCGCGTGGCTGGTGCTGACTTCGCTCGTGTTCTACGGCTGGTGGAACCCGAAGTACGTGGCTCTCATAATGGCCTCCATCTGCTTTAACTACGCGGCAGGCGTGATGCTCTCGGCAGAGGGCAGAAACAATAAAAAACTCATCCTCGCAGTCGCCATAGCCGCGAACCTCGCGCTACTTGGATACTACAAGTACGCGAACTTCTTCGTTGATAACTTAAACGCCCTCGCCCACACGGGCCTTACGCTCGAGGCAATCATTTTACCAATCGGCATATCGTTTTTCACATTCACGCAGACAGCGTTCCTCGTTGACGCGTACAAGGGCGAGGCGCGGGAATATAACTTCCTCCACTACTGCCTTTTCGTCACGTACTTTCCGCACCTTGTGGCAGGCCCGATACTTCACCACAAAGAGATGATGCCGCAGTTCGCAAAGGCATCCACGTACCGCCCAAGCAGCCCGGACTTTGCCGTTGGCTTAACGCTCTTCTCGTTCGGGTTATTCAAGAAGGTCATGTTCGCGGACGAAATCGCAAGGTACTCGACCCCCGTGTTCGCTGCTGCAAGCTCCGGCGCTGCCGTTGGGTTTGCCGAGGCGTGGTGCGGCGCTCTGGCGTTTACATTTCAGCTCTACTTCGACTTCTCGGCGTACTCGGACATGGCGCTTGGGCTTGGCAGGATTTTCTCGATAAAGCTGCCGATAAACTTCCATTCACCCTATAAAGCGGAGAACATCATAGAGTTTTGGAGAAGGTGGCACATAACGCTCTCGCGCTTTCTAAGAGACTATCTCTACATCCCGCTTGGCGGCAACAGAAAGGGCAAGTTCAGAAGATACTTAAACCTGCTCGTAACAATGCTCCTTGGCGGGCTCTGGCACGGCGCAGGGTGGACATTCATCATCTGGGGCGCCTTGCACGGGATATACCTCGCCCTCAACCACGCCTTCCGGGCGTTCAGGGCCTCGGTGCTCGGACACGATTTAAGCAAATCCAGCATAACAGGACGCGCGGCAGGACGCGCCGTTACGTTCATAGCAGTCGTTATCGCCTGGGTGTTCTTCAGGGCCGAAGACTTCTCTACCGCTATCGCAATGCTAAAGGGCATGGCGTTCATGAACGGCTTCATGCCTGCCGCAGACGTTGTAACATCGAAAGAGATACAGCTCCTTGCCCTGCTCTTCATAATAGCCATGTGGGCGCCAAACTCTCAGGAGATGCTAAAAAAGCACGAGGCCGGGCTCAACACCTACAAGAACACGATAGAAGAGCCGCGCCTTAAGCTCCTTAGCTGGAGCCCCACACTTACGTGGGCAATTATAGCGGCAATACTTGCCGCGGTCTCGATACTCTCGATGACCAAACTTAGCGAATTTTTGTACTTCAGGTTCTAAAGATGGAAAACACGGCATACAAAAAATTCGGCTTCGTATGGTTCACGCTGACTGCGGTCGCGCTCCTTTGCGTGGGGCTTATAAACCTGATAGTCGATCCGCTCGGCATACACAAGGTCGTCGCTGTCGAGGGCTTCAATAAAGTAAAAACAGAGGCAATGCGGACGGAGGCCTTTGTGCGGGTTGTGGAACTCGAAAGGGCAAGGCCCGATGCCGTCATAGTCGGCTCATCGAGAGTAAAAACCGGGCTCGATGAAAACCACCCGGGCTTCGACAGGACTGTAAAAAGCCGCTTTAACCTCGGGCTGCCGCTCCTTAACGCGTACGAGATAAACGCGTACACAGCGTACGCGAACTCGCTAAATCCGCTAAGGCAAATCGTCTACGGCCTGGACTTCTTCTCATTCAACGTGCATTCGCCGCGCCGCCCGGACTTCGATGAAAAGCGCGTGAATGCGACAAAAAACCTGCACTACGCGGCCAAGCGCGTGGAGGACTTCTCGGCAACGCTTTTCTCGGCAAAGATGCTTAACTCAAGCATCAAAACGCTAAGACGCCAACCCGAGAAGACCGCAACAAGCAAAGAAACAAAGGCTTTACAAACCACGGCAACAAAGGAAACTGCCAAAGGAGAGGCACCGCAAAATGACGGCGGCAACACAGCAGCAGAAGTACCCATAGATACACTGGAAGAAAAACTGCCGAGGACCGTTCGCACAAACTTCCGCTTTACCGAACGCACCTACATGTCAAAGGTCTGGTTTGCGGGGGCTGACGCGGCATACGGCTTGACCGACAAGCGCGGCAAGTCAGCACCTCTCGAGGCGTTTCGGGCAACCCTTACTCTCGCGCACGAGAACTCGATAGACTTGACTCTCGTTATCTCGCCGATACACGCGCGCATGATAGAGGCAATCAGAATAAGCGGGCTTGAAACAACATTCGAGGACTGGAAAAGGCTGCTTGTGAAAATCAACGAGGAAGAGGCGGCAAAGAGGGGGCGCTCTCCATTCCCGCTCTGGGACTTTTCCGGGTATAACAGCGTAACGACCGAACACGTCCCCTTTGACAACGAACCGCAGGAGATGAAGTACTATATCGAAAGCTCGCACTACTTAAAGGCCGCCGGAAACCTCGCGCTCGACAGAGCCTTCTCGCACTCGGAGCCGGGAAGGAACGTGCCCAAGGACTTCGGGGTGCTTCTTACCTCAAAGAACATCGAGGCAACTATAGAAAAAACGCGTAGAGACGGCGAACTCTACAGAAGGACGCATCCAAAGGACATCGCGGAAATAACAGAAGAAGCTGCGGTGGCGAAAAAAAAGCGCGACCGACTCAGAAAATCAGCGGAATAAGAAAACAGCGCGGCCCATGAAGGGCCGCGCCGCCAAAACAAATATCAAACCAGATTATCTGCTGAAAAGCTTTTTTAGCCCCTTATCGAGCTGCTTTTTTAATTCTTTTTTCCCTTCTTCTTTTACCTTTTCCTTTATGATCTTCGTAGCCTCTTTTTCCGGGGCCTGGATCCCGCCGCCTTTTTTAACGGCCTCTGCCGCAGCCTCACACGAATCCGAGCCCTTTGGCGCAGAGAGCATGGCGTCTATCGCAGGGTCCTTGAACTCCTTGCCGCCAAACTTTTTGCCGAGCGCAAGGGCAGCTCCTGCGGCGTCTATCTCGACATCCGGAGAGGCGATCCTGCCGCCAAGCTTTGCGGCAGAGACAAAATCCGAGAGCCCTGTCTTACCAAGCGCGCCTTTCTTATCCACTGCCTTGAAACGAAAATCGAGCTTTTCCGTTCTCAAATCCACATTGCCGGAGCCGACAAGGCCCGCAAGGTCGGTGTTGACGACTATGGCGCTCGACGTAGCTATGCCGTCCTTTATATCGAACCCGGCGATGGTGCAGCCGACTACCGTGTTTGTCCCTGCCTTTACGCCCGGGCTAAGGAGCTTGAGTATCATTTTGCCGGCATTGCCGCGGCCCTCCACAAAGCTGTTGGAAAGCTTACCTGCGCCTCCGGCAAGCGAGACCTTGCCGTCAAGCGAGGCCATGATCGCGGCAACACTCTCGCCCTCGCCGCTTATATTGACATCCGAATCCACCTTGCCTTCGTATACATCCGTTATGCCAAGGTCTTTTAGCATCACGCCCACGTCAACGGCCCTGATCGTTTCCGTAAGCGTAAGTACAGCGGCCTTGCCCTTTGCCTTTAGCGAGAGCTCGACCTTTATATCCCCTCCGCCAAGCTTTGCCTTCATGGGCTTTATGTTAAGAACACCATCATGCAAAGAAAGGTCGACCGAGGCGTCCTTCACAAGCATGCCCGGAAGAAGTATCGAAGCTGCAGAGAGCTTCACATCCGCATCAGCCTGCTTAAGACCATCCAGAGGAATCGGGTCTCTTGGGAACACGTACTTTGCCGGAGGCTCGGTACTTGCAGCAGGGGCCGGAGCAGCCGGCTTTGCGGCCTCGTCCTTTTTCATGAGAGCTTTCAGATCGAACTTCTTTGCCTTCAAATCAGCCTTTACGTACGGCCGTGCACCTGAGAGCTTTGCTTCTAAAGAGCCAGAGAGGTCGCTTCCGGCAAAACCGGCTTCGAGGTTCGAGACCTTGAATACCGTCATGTCGCCATTCATGGAGAACTTAAGAGAGACGTTAAAGGGCATCTTCTCGAAGGCGCCGTCAAGGGATATGCTAATCGGCCCTTTTATATCGGCTGCAGAGATAAGAAGCTTATTGAGCTTTACATTGTAAGAAGCCCCTGTTCTCGCGTCCTTGTAGGCAAATATCCCGTTCTCGACCCTTACGTCGTCAAGCGTAATGGTTGGCACATCCATCGAAGCTTTTTTCTTATCGGCCTTTTTCTCTTCCTTCTTCTTCTCTTCCTTTGGCGCGGCCTCTGCGGGCTTCCTTGGCGCATCGAACTCGACGTTGAGCTTACCGGCGCTATTGGCCTCGATAAGTATGTCCGGGCCTATTACGGCAAAACGCTTTACGCGTATCTTCTTGTGTATAAGCGGCCAGAGAGCGACCTTTACCTCCACGCTCTCGACCTTTACCATCTGTTTACGCGAGCCCCAGGGCGCGTTCTCAAGCCCTATCTTTCCGATGATAAGCGACGGCGTGAGCCCTATCTTCAATTTTATGTCGCCGTCTATCGCGAGCTTTCTTCCGGTCGCATCGTATGCTGCCCGCGTTATCTCGGGCTTTAGCTTGTTATAATCGTAAGTAAGGACAATTACGAATGCCGCTATGACCACTATAAAAAACAGGGCAATAACGCCAAGAACTATCCATAAGAGTTTTTTCTTCATTGCAGACGACCTCCGTGGTATTTAAGGCCAAGCAGCGCCGACATCGATATGGGAAAGTGTATACCAGAAGGCCCTCTGGTTGCAAGAGGGGCGATGCCACAGCGCCAAAACAAACGATTTCGTCTTTGCTCTTGAATTGCGTCTTAAAAACGTTTATTATAATAAATCTTCGTAATTGTCGGGGCGTGGCTCAGCCTGGTAGAGCACTGCGTTCGGGACGCAGGGGTCGGAGGTTCGAATCCTCTCGCCCCGACCATTTTTTAAAAACAAAAAACCGTAGCCTTGCGGGATTCAACATGAAACCCTCGTCAAACAAGCCTACCCACCTCAGGCCGACTGTCTTTGGCCTCTTATCTCTTCTCGCAATTTTATTATTTTTAATGCCAACAACAGCAGAATCATCCGGCAAAGCAAAGTCTTCTTCCGGAAAATCTTGGCTACTGGAAGAACTCCAAACAAAGTGCATAGAACTCGACAGCATCACCATCGGAAAAGGAGAGGAATTCTTCGCGAAAGAATGCGCGGTCTCAAGTTTTGAGCACATCGGTAAAGTCGAAAACGACGACTACTACGTAGCATTCTACTGCGTGATAGAAAACACCGCTGACGAAGAAGATTCCTGCGCTTCGGCCGACAAATATTCGGTAGAAAAAAATTACGCCATCGCCGTGTTCAAGCAGAAACACGACTCCAAAACGGCCGAACTCGTTATAAAGCGCCTTACAACGGACTACGGTGAGGACGAAGGCGGGCTTCCCTTCGAAAGCGTGAAAATAATAACCATCCCTTGCGGAACCACACTGCAAATCATATCGAGATACAGAAAATACTATAACATGGAAACATTTTACATACGTAACGGCAAACTTGACAAAAAAATCAGCTTTAATGGTCTCTGGGCGAACTCAGACAAATTGATACCGGCTAAAGAACGCCAATATGGCTGGGAAGCAACGGAACCGGACCTTGAAACCATGACCATTACCGCCATGATGGCCCAAAAGAACGACCCACCGTGCTGCCAATCCGGCCCGGATTATATATTCAACTTAAAATGCACCGGCAATCGTATTTTTATAGACTCGCTGAAAAAAGTAGACCGTTCTGAAGAACGCTGAACTCCTTGTCATAAAGAACCTGGGGCTTTTGACCTTTTCGCTCCAATCATATAAAAATCCATAACCCGCAAACCGCCAAGTTTTGTGCCAGACGAGGCAGAGGCTGTTTTTTCGCGCAGGCGTATACGTAGTATACGGCGAGCAAGAAAAAACAGCCACAATAAAGATTGCTTTTACATGTGGGTGCAGGCGTCACGCCTGCCGCAAAAATCGGCGGTTTACAAATACCGCCCGATTGACACCTTCATCGCCAAAGTGCTACCTTAATACCATGCTCTACTACCCTGTATTCCTCGACATAAAAGACAAAGACTGCCTCGTAATCGGCGGCGGCAAGGTGGCCGAGAGAAAAGTTCTTACGCTTATAGAGGCAGGGGCCAAAGTAACGGTACTTAGCCCGAAGCTCACGCCCGCCCTTGAAAAACTAGCAAAAGGCCGCAAAACCAGCAAAATCAGGCACATAAAAGGCAATTACAAACCCGGACTTATACAAGCATATTCGCTCGTAATCAGCGCGTCGTCATCGAAGGTCACTAACAAAAAAGCAAGCAGCGAGGCGCAAAAGCTAAAGATTCCAGTAAACGTCGTTGACGAGCCAAAACTCTGCTCCTTTATACTTCCTTCTATAATAAAGCGCGGCGACGTGGTCATAGCAATATCGAGCTCCGGAAAAAGCCCGCTTTTATCGAAAATATTAAAGGAAAGCCTCGATGCCGTAATCCCGGCAGAGCTTGCCAGGTACGCGGCCTTTGTAGGCGCTGTACGCAATAAGTTATTGAAAGAAGGAAAGAAAAGTGCTATAAAAATAAGGTTATATAAGGGGCTCTTTACCCCTGCCGTGTTCGAGATGTTCCTTAAACGCGACAGGCATGGGGTCACACGATATATAAAGAAACGTCTTGGCCTTACGCTAAAAGGGCTCGGGCTAAAATTGTTTTGAACGTGGCATTAAAATAAAAAATATCCGGGCGCGGCGGTCGTGTCAACGACAATGGTTCTACAAATAGCGGCCGCTGTATACGCGGTCTCGACGGTCATATACGTCGTATATCTCGTAACGCACGGAAAGCGGCTTGCGGCAGCGGGCAGTTATGCGCTCCTAACGGCACTTGCCGTACACACGACGGCAATACTGGCAAGGTGGATAGCGGGCGAAAGATTTCCGCTAACCAACCTGCACGAATCGCTAAGCTTCTTTGCCTGGTTTTCGGCGCTCTCGTGCGCGTATTTGTTTTTGAGGTACAAGATGCCGGTGCTTGGCGCATTCATTGCGCCGTTTGCCCTGTTTTTAACGCTTGCTGCTTCTACGCTGCCAAGCGACATCGCGCCGCTTGCGCCTGTGCTAAACACGCACTGGCTAAAGGCGCACATAGCTGTAGCTGTAATCGGCAACGCCTTTTTCGGCCTTGCGTGCCTGTTCGGGGTCATGTACCTCATACAGGACAAATATTTAAAGAGCAGAAAAATAGGCGGCATGTACTTCGTGCTGCCGTCTTTGGAAACGTTAGACGAACTGAACTACAGGTGTCTGACCTACGGATTTCCGCTCTTAACCCTCGGCATAGTGAGCGGAGCGCTCTGGTCTGAGCACGTGTACGGCTCATACTGGATATGGAAGCACCGCCAGGTGTGGTCGCTAATAACCTGGCTCATGTACGCGGTCCTCTTGCACGGCCGTTTGACCGCGAACTGGAGGGGCAGAAAGGCCGCGGCCTTTTCGGTAATAGCTTTTTGCGTGCTTTTCGCCACATCGCTCATAATATACACGCTCCTTGGAGAGGGGCACGGGCTTCTTAAAATGGGGCAACCATAAACGCATGAACATAATAACAGTAGGACTAAACCATAAATCAGCGCCTGTAGAGATAAGGGAAAAGCTTTGCTTTCCAGCGGACTCTATCGGCGAGGCGTTAAAGAAGCTCTCGACATCCTACGGCATAAACGAGGCCGTTATCCTCTCGACCTGTAACCGCGTCGAGATAACCGGTGTGGCTACGGAGATGGAAAAAGGGGTGCGCGCCGTAAAACGTTTTCTCTCGGAGCACCACTCCATACCGCTTGAAGCGCTTGACGAACACCTCTACGTGCACACGGGCGAGGACGCTGTAAAGCATCTTTTCCGCGTTGCCTCGGGGCTAGATTCCATGGTCATGGGCGAGCCGCAAATCCTCGGGCAGGTAAAGGACGCGTATGGCTACGCTGTCGAGCACTCGTGCGCGGGAATCGTCATAAACAAGCTCTCGCACAAGGCATTCAGTGTAGCAAAGCGCATAAGGACGGAAACAAAGATAGGCGCTGCGGCTGTTTCGATAAGCTACGCTGCAGTGGAGCTTGCGAAAAAAATATTTGGCGAACTGGAAGGCAAGACCGCCATGCTTATCGGCGCAGGCGAGATGGCCGAGCTCGCGGCAAAGCATCTACTAAACTCTGGGGTAAGAAACATCATCGTCTCGAACAGGACATTCGAGCGCGCAGTCGAGCTCGCAAAGACATTTAACGGCACGGCAGTCACATTCAGGGAATTCCCGCACAACTTAAAAAACACCGACATCGTAATAGCATCCACGGGCTCTCCCAAATTCATCATCAGGCCCGAAGACATCGAGGCCGCGATGCGTGAAAGAAGGCACAAGCCGATGTTCTTTATCGACATCTCGGTGCCGCGTAATATCGACCCTCTCGTCAATAACGTGGACGGCGCGTATGTCTACGACATAGACGATTTACAAGGTGTCGTGAACGCCAACTTAAAAGAACGCCACAAAGAGGCCGAAGAGGCCGAGAAAATCATCGACCACGAGATAACTGCCTTTTACCGCTGGGTAAAGTCACTGGACGTGGTGCCGACGATAATCGCGCTAAGGCAGAAGTTTGACCGCATTAAAAGGGGCGAGCTCGACAAGGCCTTTGCCGAACTCGATACGCTCTCCGGCAAGGAACGCGAGGTAGTAGAGGCAATGGCCGCCGCGATAGTAAACAAGATACTCCACTCGCCTGTAACCCTCATAAAGAGGAACTCTGAAAAGGTCGAGGGCGACATGATAATCAATGCCACACGCGAACTCTTCGAGCTTGAGAAGGAAGAGGCGATGAAAAAGGCGCACGGCAACAGCGACAAAGAAAGTTCATAAAACCAATGCAACTAGTAAAGTTTCGAATCAAAAATTATAAGTCTATCACCGACAGCGGCGACTGCTACTTGTCCGATGCAATAACCATTCTTGCAGGCAAAAATGAGTCCGGCAAAACCTCTATTTTAGAAGCCTTAAACGACTTCAACATCAACAAAACCATACCAGAAAACACTCGCCCTATCAAAGATTCAAAAGCACTTCCTCAAATAACAATATTTTTCAAAATTAACACCAGTCTAATAAAAGACATCCTAGAAAAAAACGGAATTAAAACCTACCTAAAGGACGCCACTGCTGTCTTGGGTATTACAAAATATCTCCCCAATAAATACGCAATAGACCTAAAAAGCCTCGAAGATTCCAAAATCTTTAACCCATCGTTCATTGAAAAACGGAAAGAATATATTTTAAGGCAGTATGAAAAGTTAAAGCCGTTTTTCACCACGTACCCAGCATTAGGAGCGGCACCAGGCAATATAACAAATGAAAACATATTGACAGCAGAACCAATTATAAAATCCTACAAAGAGACCTTGGACCAAAAAACCGCTTTAATACATGATGCAGAAGCTCGTAAAAAATTTAGCAATCTAATATTAGAACTGATCCAACTATTTATCGACATTGCAAATTCAAAAAATATTCCCAGTGTACTATGCGAAGGATTAAAACCGCTCTTACCAAATTTTATATTATTCAATTCGTTCGAAGATATATTCCCAAACCAAGTACCTATTGCAGAACTAAAGACAAATCCGTGGACACAAGACCTAAGTATCATAAGCGATTTAGATCCAGACATTATAGCTCAACAGGCGTCACAACTCAAATACAAGCACAAAACGGACATCAACATCTCAATAAAAGAAGATTACTCAAAATTCTGGACGCAAGACGCCGAATCTCATATAGCCATCGACTGGAATAGCACTATTTTAGAATTTTGGATTATAGAGGACAATTATCCATACACCCCTCATCAAAGAAGCAAAGGAAGACAATGGCATCTTGCTTTCTATATAAAAGTGTCTGCACGCGCAATGGAAAACAAGCTGAACATACTCCTTATTGATGAGCCTGGATTGTTTTTGCACGGAGCAGCACAGAAGGATATTCTCAAAAAACTCGAAGTTTCAGCCCAAGATGCTCAAATAATTTTTTCTACACATTCACCATATTTACTGGAACCGGACAAATTTGACAGGATCAGACTTGTTGATCGCACTGACAAAAGTACGGGCACAAAAATACACAACAAAATACACGCCCTCGCAGACAAAGAAACCTTAACTCCGCTTCTCACCGCAATAGGATTAGAACTTACTAGCGGTATTATTAATGTAGACAAAAAAAGTAACGTGGTTGTCGAAGGGATATCCGACATTTATTACCTACAAGCATTAAAAAACATTTTAGACAAAGACAATATTAACTTTATTTTTGGTGGAGGGGCTGGTAATATGCCTTTTGTCGGCACCATTCTACATGGTTGGGGATGTAACGTAATTTATTTGTACGACAATGATCGCGGCAAAAGAGATGGAGAAAAAAATTTAAAAAATACTTGGCTTATTTCTGACGACCTTATAGTGCCAGTACTGGGTGAAAAAAACAAACGCATAGAAGATATCTTTTGCAAAGCCGACTTTTCGAAGCTAATTTTGCAGCGCGACAAAGTCAATTATATTTGTAGTAATTCGGAATTTATAGGCAATCCAAAAAATAAAATCGACAAAGTTCTTCATGCCAAAGAATTTCTAGACAAAACTCGGAGCAATACCATCAGTCTTTCCAGTGAAACATTAAAAAACGCCACGCAACTATTTGATAATTTAACAGAGAAATTCAAAAATATTGCTTGAGGAGATGGTTTTGAAAAAGAAAATAGTTATCGGCACGCGCGGCTCCATGCTCGCGCTCTGGCAGGCGAACTGGGTAAAATCGGAGATAGAAAAAAGAAACCCCGGCCTCACGGTCGAACTAAACAAGATAAAGACCACGGGAGATAAGATTACGGACGTGCCTCTTGCCAAGGTCGGCGGCAAAGGGCTCTTTGTAAAGGAAATCGAGGAAGCGCTTCTTGACGGGAGCGCGGACCTGGCAGTGCACTCGATGAAGGACGTACCTACGTTTTTCCCGGACGGCCTGCAGCTCCACGCAATAACAGAGAGGGAAGACCCGAGGGACGCGCTTATTGCAAGGGAAGGCAACACTCTAAAAGACTTAAAACAGGGCGCGAATGTCGGCACTTCAAGCCTTAGAAGACAGGCGCAACTTTTAAAAGTACGGCCCGATATAAAGATATCGCAGCTAAGAGGCAACCTGGATACGCGCTTTAGAAAGCTCGAGGAAGGCGTGTACGACGCCATAATACTCGCGGGCGCTGGAATAAGAAGGCTTGGCTGGGGCTCTAAGATAACCGAGTACATAGACCCCCTACTGATGCTACCGGCGATTGGCCAGGGCGCGCTCGGCATAGAGACAAGGACAAACGATGCCTATATAAACGAACTTACATCGTTCTTTAACCACCGCGACACCTCGGTTGCGGTAAGGGGCGAGCGTGCGCTTCTAAAGAGATTGGAAGGCGGCTGCCAGGTGCCGATAGCCGCTCACGCAACAGTAAATAAGGATGAGGTTTCCATCACAGGGCTCGTTGCCTCTGTGGACGGCAAGACGATTATAAAGGATTCTATCAAAGGCGCGGCCAATGACACCGAAGCACTCGGCATAGAGCTTGCCGAAAAGCTTTTGAAGGCCGGGGCAAAGAAGATTCTCGACGAGCTGTACAACGCTTAAAGGGCTGCGCGCCAAGCGCGCAGCCTCGCAAAAAGGAGCGGTGTGGCCAAGAAACCCTTTACAAAGATACCCAACTGGGCCGTAGGCGCGGCGGTAACCGTCTTCTTCATCATCCTTTATTTCCTCTCGCTAAGGGGAGCCATAGGGTTCTTCAAAGACATAGAGCTAAAGACCTATGATCTTAGGATGAAGTACTTCACCAGTTCCGTACCCTCCGACGAAATCGTCATAGTGGCAATCGATAGAGAAAGCATCTCGAAGCTCGGCAGGTGGCCCTGGCCCAGGGCCCGCATGGCCGCTATGATAGCAAAGCTTGGCTCCTACGAGGCAAAGACCATAGGCCTTAACATCATCTTCACCGAGCCCGAAGAAAGCGGCGGCTTGAAGGCGGTGCGCGGCCTAAGGGATTCCTTCAGCCCGCTAAAGATAGCGTCCTCAGCCGAGGGCACCGCCTTTCTTGAGAGCATAGACACGCTCGAGTTCGAGATGGACAACGACTTAAAGCTCGAGACCGCCATAGCCGAGGCAGGCAACGTTGTGCTCCCCTATAACTTCGACATGACGCCTAAAAAAGGCGGCAAGGACGCGCCGGAGTTCCTGGCGGCAAGCGCCATGGGCTCAGGAGAGGCTCCGGCAACCGACTCGCCGTTCATGGCCCCTGCGGCCTCGGACGTGGACGTGCCTATAGAACGCTTCGGCACGAACGCGGCAGCGCTTGGACACTTAAATAAACTTCCCGGCCGCTTTAGCGACGGCATAGACAGATGGGAGGCCCTCACCATACAATACAAGGGCAAATACTACCCGTCCTTTGCACTTGCCGTGGCGGCAGCGTACCTCGATGTGCCCGGAGAAGGCATTGCATTGGATCTCTCGCCCGAAAGCCTCGGCATCGTTCTTGGCGACGTGCCCATAATGGCCGACAATAACCTTGGCTCTCTCATAAACTTCTACGACATAAAGAACAGCTTTCCCGTGTACTCGTTCTTCGACGTCGAGAACGACAAGATATCTCCCGAGGCATTCAAGGACAAAATAGTTCTCATAGGCCTTACGGACGTGGGCCTTGGCGACATCTCGCCCACCCCGATATCGCCAGTGTACTCGGGTGTCGAAAGGGAAGCTACCGTCATAGAGAACATACTTACCGACACGGCGGTAATGGAGCCCTGGTGGTCGCCGATCCTCGGGCTTATAGCCATCGTCATATTCGGAGCTGTAACGACCGTGTTCCTGACGTGGTTCAGGGCGATGATAGGCACCATCGTCACAGCCGCGCTCTTTACGGTCTACATCGCCTTCGCCTTCTATATGTTCAAGTCCGGCGGAATGTGGATAGAAATAACGCACCCTGCGCTTCTTCTGGTAGTGAACTACCTCGCTGTAGCATCAAAGAGGTTCTGGTTTACCGAGAGCGCCATGACCGCGGCAGAGAGCGAAAGCGACGAGGCAAATAAGCTTCTGGGCTTGACCTTCCAGAGTAAAGGCATGCTAGAGATGGCCTTTGAAAAATTCAAGAAACTCCCGGTCGACGAGGAAATGAAGGACGTCCTCTACAACCTCGGGCTCGACTTCGAGAAAAAGAGGAACTGGGCGCAGGCCATGTCAGTATTCGAGAAGCTCGGGGACAAGACCTATAAGGACGTTTCGCAGCGTATAGAGCGGTTATCCACATACACCACCGGAGGCGGCCCGGTAAGGCTTAAAAACGACAGCGCCACCATAATAAACGAAGGCGGAGAGCTCCCTACCCTCGGACGCTATGAAATCGTAAGAGAGCTTGGCAGGGGTGCGATGGGGGTTGTATATCTTGGCAAGGACCCAAAGATAAACCGCCAGGTCGCCATCAAGACCGTGAACTTCGACGAAATAGAAGAGAAAATGATACCGGTATTAAAAGACCGCTTCTTCAGGGAAGCCCAGAGCGCTGGCACGCTTAGCCATCCCAACATTCTCACCATCTACGACGTCGGAGAGGATGGCAGCCTCGCCTACATTGCCATGGAACTCCTGGACGGCAAGGACCTTGCCGAGTGGGCCAAGAAGGACAAGCTCCTTCCACCGAAGGACGCGCTCCTTACGGTAGCCAAGGTGGCCGACGCCCTTGACTACGCGCATGCCACGGCATAGTGCACAGAGACATAAAGCCGGCGAATATAATGATAACCAAAAAGAACGAAATCAAGGTCACGGACTTCGGCATTGCGCGCATACAGTCTGCATCGGCAACAAAGACCGGCACGGTCATGGGCACGCCAAGCTACATGAGCCCGGAGCAGGTCGCCGGTAAAAAAGTAGACGGCAGAAGCGACATATTCTCTCTTGGCGTGGTGCTCTTCGAACTCCTCACAAGCGAGCGTCCTTTTAAAGGTGACAGCATAGCGACCATAATGTACAATATCACCAACGGCGAGCCGTCGGCGGTAAGCAAGTACAATCCCAAGCTTCCGCCGGTGTGCCAAACGCTCATCGACAAAGCGCTCGAAAAAGATCCGGACAAACGCTACCAGACGGCCGGCGAATTCGCAGAGGCCATAAGAAAGGCGCTCGGACAAAAACAATGAAGATACTAAGCGGCTACGTAACGGACGTCGGACGAAAAAGAAAGCTCAACGAAGACTCGTATGTGGTAAACGACTCAATCGGCCTCTACGCCGTTGCCGACGGCATGGGCGGACACTCCTGCGGCGAGGTGGCAAGCAAGACCGCTACCGATATGCTTGGCTCTATGATGGAGGTGTCGCACAAAAAAGGCACCCTCGCAAAAGACCCGCTAAACGCCCTCACCGAAGCGATAAAGGTGGCGAACACCGCGGTATACGAGATGTCGAGAAAACTCGGGCCCGGCAGGTCCATGGGCACGACCATAGCGGCAGTTGCCGGCGTAAACGGCAAGATCTTTGCCGCGCACGTTGGAGACAGCCGCATCTACAAGATGAGTAGCGGCAAGATCGAGCAGATAATGCGCGACCACAGCCTTGTGGAGGAACAAGTCGCGCGCGGCCTCATCACAGCAGAACAGGCAAAGACCGCTACCAATAAGAACGTCATAACAAGGGCGCTTGGGCTTAAAGAGCCAGTAGAAATAGATACGGCAAAGATAGACGTCGCGCCCGGGGATTACGTCCTCATATGCTCGGACGGGCTAAACGGCCTGGTAGGGGACGACGAGATACTAAAGATATCGACTGCGGATCCGTCGCTTAGCCCGGAGATGGCCGCAATGTACCTCGTTGAAAAGGCCAACAACAACGGCGGGGACGACAACATAACAGTTGTACTTTTGAAGTTCGTGAAGTAAAATTCCCGGAGCGGACCAAAAGAGGAGCAGCCAAAATGCACGTAGCCGAGACAAAACAACTCTTCACAAAGCAAGGGCTCACATTCCAGGAATTAGACCCAATACTTGAAAAGGTCCGGGCCGGAATGGAAGACGGATTCCTGGTCGCCTCCGACGCCGAGAGCGCACACTACCTCTTCATCATCGGCAAAACCCTATATAGCGGCGCCGTGATGACCAAGACCGACAAGCACCTCACACCGGTTGCGGACTTTTTTTCATGGTACGCGAAGAAAGGCTCGGCAAACCTGGAGGTCGTAAAGGGCGACAAGAAGCTTCTTCTCTGCATGCTTGTAAAACTTAGCCACAAGGCTACCCAGACATTTACCACCGACGTCATAGACTTAGAAGACGTTATAAAGAAAATAGATGACGGCAAAAAAGACTGCATCGTTGCGCTTCACGGCGAAAAGGGCTGGGGGTTCTCGATATTCATCGGAGGAAACGCGCTTGCGACCTTCGTTGACAAGGCCCCGGAGCTCGACCAGACGCCGCTTGACCGACTTCTTCTCTACACGCACAGCATGCCGCACGATAAACCTCTCTCCGTAGAGGTCTTTGGCGACACTAGAGTTGTTCCGGCCTCCGACTCAGGCGACATGCCCGCAGCTCCCGTGACAGCGCACTTCGCGAAACCGTCCTCAGGGGCAACGATAGAGGTACTTGAAGACGGCAAACCAATTGGCACATTCCCGGTATCCGGGGCCATGGAGATCGGCAGGGAAAAAACCAACGCCATAATGCTTGCCGAGGCAGGAGTATCGCGGTCCCACGCCGTAATAGAGGAAAAAAACGGGAAGTTCATCATCACGGACCACAAGAGCGCCAACGGCACGTTCTTCAAGGGCACACGGATAGAGTCCAAGGAACTGCACAACGGCGACGAGATAACGATACGTAAATACACGCTCCGCTTCCACGCGGCAAAAGGCGCGGAAAAATCCGAGCCAGAGGAAGACCTCGCAAGCAAGACCATATTCGCCGAGATGCCTCCTATGCCTGCAAAGGCCCCTGCAGCACAACCCGGGCAAGCCGCGCAGGCTGCTGCCGGCATAGGACAGGCCGATGCAGGCGCAACAGCCTCGGTAGTGTTCGCGGACGGGAACTCTCATCCGCTTGGAAGCATCACGACAATCGGCAAGGACGCGGAGGCCGACATCAAGGTCGAAGGCATGCTTGTAGGAAAACGCCACGCAACCATCATCAGGGGCAAGGGCATGTACAAGATAATAAAGAAGGAAGGGCTTGCTCCGCTAAAGATAAACGGCGAGAAAAAAGACGAGCACGTTCTAAAGGACGGCGACTCAATCGAGATAAGCGGCCTTAAGCTGACCTTCAGGGCAGGAAAGGTTTAGAGAGGCGACATATGCCTCGTTGACGCACAACAGATGCTGTAGCGCCGAACAAGACCACGGTAGTTTAAAAACAACACGAAAGGGAAAACACATGAACTGGTATATCGAAGTGTTAAAAAAGTACGCGGTGTTCGATGGCAGGGCAAGACGAGCGGAATTTTGGTACTTTCAATTATTCAACTTTATAATAACCCTAATACTTGCCTTTGCTACCTCGGCAATAAAACTACCGATTATCTCTATAGTTTATTATTTAGCGATTCTTATACCTTCCCTGGCAGTAAACGTAAGGCGGCTGCACGACATAGACCGGAGCGGCTGGTGGCTCCTGATAGCGTTTGTTCCAATAATAGGCTTCATCATTCTACTTATATTCGATATAACCGACGGCACGCCCGGGAAAAACCGTTTTGGCGACAATCCGAAGGAAACAGCACCGGTAGCATAATTCTGCGCGACAGACAATATCTATCGCTTGAATTACCAACCCAACCTCTCGCCCCGATATCGCGGCGAGAGGTTTTTTTTAGCGCACCGATGTCCCAACATCATTTTTGCAACAAAACAACACAGTCAAACCGCCGCTTTATCTTTAACCCATTGATTCCCCGACGTTTTTATGATTAAATACTTTGGATTATGCCGACACTCCGCTCAGGACACGTATACCTCGTTGGCGCGGGCCCGGGTGACCCGGGGCTCGTCACCGTAAAAGGCGCGGAGGCCCTTAAAAAGGCCGACACCGTTATTTACGACTTCCTTGCCAATGCGCGCCTTCTTACGCACGCGAAGAAGGCAAAGGAATTCCTCTACGTCGGCAAAAAAGGCGCATCTAAAAATATCTCTCAGGAAAAAATAAACAGCCTCATCGTAAGCCGCGCAAAATCGGGGCAGACCGTTGTGCGCCTAAAGGGCGGAGACCCGTTCATATTCGGCAGAGGAGCGGAAGAAGCCCTATCCCTTGTCAAAAACAACATCCCCTTCTCCATCATCCCGGGCGTTACATCGGCAATAGCCGCTCCTGCGTACGCGGGCATTCCGCTTACGCACAGAGGGTATTCGTCGTCTGTCACGTTCCTTACTGGCCACGAGGGCGAAGGAAAGACCGAAAGCTCCATACGCTGGGATCTTCTTGCAAAAAACGACTCGACCCTTGTAATACTCATGGGCTGGAAGAACATGGCCGCGATAGCCAGACGCCTAATCGAGAACGGGCGGCCTGCATCTACCCCTGCGGCAGCAATCCGCTGGGGCACCCTCGCTACCCAGAAAACCGTTACCGCAACACTTGGCACCATAGCCGGAATCGCGAAAAAACAGGGGCTCATGCCGCCGCTTATAATAGTGGTTGGCGACATCGTCGGGCTCGGTAAAAAACTCAACTGGTTCGAGGAGCTGCCGCTCTTTGGCAGACGCGTGCTGGTAACACGGGCCGCAGAGCAGGCATCGGATTTTTCAAATACATTAGAAGGTTACGGAGCAATCCCCGTGCCCTTCCCTGCAATAAAAACAGTAGCGCCCAAAAACACCCGGCCGCTCGACACCGCCATACGCCGCCTTTCAAGCTACAATTGGGCTATCTTTACGAGCGTAAATGGTGTAAAATATTTCTTTGAGCGCCTGTATGCGCTTGGCCTCGACCTAAGGGAGCTAAAGGGCGTAAAGATATGCTCCATAGGGCCTGCAACAGCCGAGGCAATCAAAGAACGCGGCATAAAAATCGACCTCGTGCCAAAGGAATTCAAGGCAGAGGGCGTGCTTAAAGCGCTTGGCAAGAAAAGTATCAGCGGCAAGAGGTTCGTGCTCCCGAGGGCAGAGGTCGCAAGGGAAGTACTGCCCGATGAGATAAGAAGGCTTGGCGGAACAATCGACGTGGTAACGGTCTACACCACGGTAAAGCCGAAGAAAGAGACTGCGGAGCTCAAAAAAACGCTTCTAAAGGCCCCGGTGGACGTGGTAACCTTCACGTCGTCGTCAACGGTAACCAACTTCTGCTCGCTCTTTAAGACAAAAGCAGAGCTTAAGCGCGCGCTCGGGAAGGCAAAGATTGCGTGCATAGGCCCGATAACCGCGAAAACGGCAAAGGATAACGGGCTTAAGACAGATATAATGCCAAAGGACTACACCACAGCGGGACTTGCCTCGGCAATGGCCGCTTACTTCAAGAAAGCAAAAAAAGCGGAGTGAGGAAAAAAACAACATGGCGCTCCAGACATCGAGACCAAGAAGGCTAAGAAAGACCGAAACGCTAAGAAGACTCGTTCGTGAAACCACCCTCTCGGCAAACGACTTCGTGCTCCCGCTCTTTATAGTATACGGCACGAACATCAAGAAGCCGATAGCCTCCATGCCGGGGCACTTCCAGATATCGGTGGATAAGGTGGCAGATGAGTGCAAAGAAATCCTTGAGCTCGGCATACCTGCCGTAATACTCTTTGGCATACCGGAGACAAAGGACAACCTCGGAACAAGCGCATCCGACCCAAAGGGCCCTGTGCAGCTTGCTATAAAGGAAATAAAAAAGCACGTGCCCGAGCTTCTCGTCATAACGGACGTATGCATGTGCGAGTACACCTCGCACGGCCACTGCGGCGTTATAAGAAATAACGACGTTGACAACGACTCGACCCTCGAGCTCCTCTCGGATGAGGCAGTATCGCACGCCGAGGCAGGGGCCGACATGGTGGCGCCTTCCGACATGATGGACGGACGCGTCAGAGCCATAAGACACAAGCTCGATTCACGCGGGTTTAGAGAAATCCCGATAATGAGCTACGCCGCAAAATACGCGAGCGCGTACTACGGGCCCTTCAGGGACGCTGCCGAATCGACGCCTCAGTTCGGGGACAGAAGAAGCTACCAGATGGACCCGGGGAACACCGATGAGGCGCTAAGGGAAGTCGCTCTCGATGTGGCAGAAGGCGCGGACATCATCATGGTAAAGCCGGCGCTTCCGTACCTTGACATTATCAGAAGAATAAAGGACAACTTTAATCTGCCGATTGCGGCCTACAACGTAAGCGGCGAGTTCTCGATGATAAAGGCTGCTGCGGAAAAAGGCTGGATAGACGGCGACAGAGTGATGATGGAGACCCTCACCTCGATCAAAAGGGCTGGTGCGGGAATAATAATAACCTACTTTGCGAAGGAAGCCGCACGGCTCCTTCGGAGTACAAAATAAGAAAAGGAGACTCAAAGATGCACGGAAACGCGCCAAAAGGACATCCCCACGAAGTCCCGGGGATGAAGCCCGGACACGGGCACGGCCATGGCCAGACCGATAAGGACGGAAAAAAGATATGGCTCCCGAAGCTCATCGCGTGGGAGCTTACGAGGTCGTGTAACCTTGACTGCATACACTGCAGAGCTGCTGCAAGGTTTGGCCCCTACCCAAACGAGCTTACGACCGAAGAGTGCAAGAAGTTCATGGACGACGTGGCGAGCTTTTGTAAGCCCATCATGATAATGACCGGCGGCGAGCCCATGCTAAGGGACGACATCTGGGAACTCGCAAGCTACGGCACGAAAATCGGCCTCCGGATGGTCATGGCGCCGTGCGGCTTCCTTGTTACCGAAGAAACGGTGAAGAAGATGATAGACTCGGGCATACAGAGGGTCAGCTTCTCAATCGACGGCGCAACGGAAGAGAGCCACGACAACTTCCGCCGCGTAAAGGGCGCCTTCAAGAGCGTTATGACCGCAATCGAGAACTGCAATAAGCTTGGCATGGAGTTCCAGGTCAATACGACGATATCAAAGCACAATCTTCACGAGCTTCCAAAAATCCTCGAGCTCGTCATCTCTCTTGGCGCAAAGGCGCACCACCCGTTCCTTCTCGTGCCAACGGGCAGGGGCGCGGAGCTAAAGGATCTTGAGATATCTCCGGAAGACTACGAAAAAACCCTTTCCTGGTTCTACGAGATGAGGGAGAAGGTGCCAATCCAGTTCAAGCCCACCTGCGCCCCGCATTATTACAGGATTTTCAGGCAGGGAGAAAAGGAAAAAGGCATCAGCGTCACTCCCGAAACCCACGGCCTGGACGCCATGAGCAAGGGATGCATGGGAGGACAAAGCTTCGCATTCGTCTCGCACATGGGCAAGGTGCAAATCTGCGGCTTCCTCGAGGAAGAATGCGGAGACATAAGAAAAGAGCCTTTCAGCAAGATATGGCAGACCTCTCCAGTGTTTCTCGAGATGAGGGCATGGGACGATTATAACGGCAGGTGCGGATACTGCGAGTATAGAAGCGTTTGCGGCGGTTGCAGGGCCAGGGCCTTTGCCTTCACAGGCGACTACATGGACGAAGAGCCGTTTTGCACATATCAGCCAACCGAGGCCGCAAAGAACGCAAGGGATGAAAAACGCAAAAAGGCCTCCGGAGGGCCTAAGTAACCGATGCACGGACACCCCGGAGCTACAGGCGCAGCAGCGCCTGCGATAGACGTAGACATACGCGAAAAAAGCCGCGTTGAAAAGGACGGCAAGCCGCAGATACTGGACCGCCGCCTGTTCATGCAGCTACTCGTGTTTACAGGGTGTAAGGATTATAAAAATCTGACCGCCGCGCTAAAGAAGGCAAAGTTCCCATCTGTCCTCTACTCTGACATGCACGATCCGCAGGGCATCGGACTTCTCACCATGCACGAGAACCCAGAGTTCTTCGTAACGACACTCAGGGACTTCCTGAACAAATCCGGGTTCTCGAAGCTAAGACTTCGCAGATCCATGTCCATGCTCGGCAAGACCTATTCCCTCGGGTTCGAGAAAAACCTCGAGGACTGGTTGATACACAGGTCTCCGAGAGTCGTATGCAACCCCGAGTGGCAGTGGGCTGTGTGGTATCCGCTAAGAAGAAAAGGCTCCTTTGCGCTCCTTCCAAAGGAGGAGCAAAACGAAATACTAAAAGAACACGGCACAATAGGCCACGCCTTCGGCTCCGCGGACCTTGGCCATGACATACGCCTTAACTGCAACGGCATAGACCAGACTGACAACGACTTCGTAATCGGGCTTATAGGAAAAGACCTTCATCCCCTCTCCGCACTCGTGCAGACAATGAGAAAGACAAAGCAGACCTCCACGCACATAGAGAAGATGGGGCCGTTCTTCACAGGCAAGGCAGTATTCCAGAGTGCGGTAAAAAAGCCTTAGTCCCGGACAGGAGCGCTCCCTCCATGCTCGAATACAAAGTAATTGAGCTAACCACAGTAACTGACGAGGAAATAGAAAAGGCCGTAAACGAAAAGGTCAAAGAGGGCTGGAACCTTGACGGCATAAACTTCGCGATGCGGGAATCCTCGAAGCGTCCGTCAATGGCCTTCATTCTTTTTACAAGGGAAGGAAAAGAGTAGCCTCACCTTGCTTCCCCGGTACCGCTGCCCCTTAGCCTCGATACCGCATTGACAATGCCGCTGGAACCAAGAAGCAGCCACACGCCGATAATAACCTGGACAGCCAAAGCAATAATATCCGCCTTATGGTTAGCAATAACCACATCCTTAACCTCCACCCCCATGAAACCGGGCCTTATGCCGAGGACGTCGCCGGTAATCGCGACTATCCATGGAATAGAGCGCGTAAGCAAATACAGGCCGACGGTTGAGAAAAGAGTGGCCTGGAATTCAGAGCCTGAGATGGAAGTACCCTGCTTATCATCCTTTACTACTTTTTGCGCTATCCATGCGCTCGCCATCCAGAGAAACAAACCAATGCCAGCAGGAATAGCAGTCATCAAGAAAAACTGCAGCACAAGAAACGCCGTATCGTTGCCCCCTCCAAATACCCCGCCGATATCCCTGGACAAGACAACAAACGACACAACCCCTCTTGCAGCGCTAATCCAGAAATAGCACGCCACAAAACGACAGCAGAACTTTGCAACATCGAATTTAGTCATTACCAGGCCTCCCTCATATTAATATCTATAGCAACTCTCCTGCGCCCGAAGGACTGTCTTGTGAAAGCGTCACCTTTGTAACTCTGTCTAAAACACCGCTCATTCAGTCTTATCTTAAGTCAATTCTATAAAATCCAACGGAAAATGTCCATTCTTGCCTGAAAAATCACTGAATTTTCACCCACTCTTCAAAGCCAAAATAAGACATCGGACAGGGGCGTTAAACGGCCATTATACCAATAAAATCAGCCGGATTAGGGATTGACTACAGCGCTGTAACGTGGTAGGATAATGCGCCAAAAAAATCGGGTAAAAATCGGTTTGAATTGCCATGACCTTATCCTTATACAACCCGGTACTCATACTTCTTGCTCCGCTTCTTAGCGCGGTGATAAACGGCCTTTTCGGAAAAAGGCTCGGCAAAGGCGTATTCCGTCTTGGCCTCGCTCTCCATGTCATTGCAATAGCCGTCGCTATCCAGATATTATACAAGGTCGTGACAGGCGGCCCCTCTGTCATAGACCTCTCCCCTCTGATTACGCCCGGAAGCGGCATCTTCGGCTTTACGCTCCTCATAGACCGTCTTGCCGCGGTGATGATGGTGCTCATATCGGTCATAACCGCAACCATATACATCTTCTCAATGAACTACATGCGCCAGGAAACGGACTACCCGAAGTTCAACGTGCTTCTCGGGTTCGCCACATTCGTCCTCTTTTGCATGGTATCGAGCTCGAACCTCATAACCATATTCGTCTTCTGGCAGCTTGTAAGTTTTGTCCTATACCTGCTCTCATACCAGTACAGCGACAAAAAGACGATGCAAGGCGCGTTCAAGACCTTCATGACGCTACGGTTTGGCGACGTAATGTTCCTTTTGGGAATTGCCCTGGCCTACAGCGTATACGGCACACTGGAGCTTAAGGAAATCTTTGAGCAGGTCCCCTCTATCAAAACAACGTATCCGCTGCTTGGCGGCATCGATATCCACGCCAATACCGCGATAACGCTCCTTATATTCGTCGGCGCCATGAGCAAGTCTGCGCAGTTCCCGCTTCACGTCTGGGTGCGCGACGCGCTCTACGCACCGACCCCCATGCACGCGCTCCTGCACGCCGGAATAATCAATGCCGGAGGGTTCCTGATAAACCGCCTTGCCCCTCTGTACGCGAGCAGCCACATAGCGCTCCATGTAATATTAGCCATCGGGTTTATCACCGTGCTTATCGGCTCGGCCACGATGCTCACGCAAAACAACATAAAAAGAACGCTTGGGTACTCGACCATCGGACAGATGGGGTTCATGATACTCGAATGCGGGCTCGGCGCCTTTGCCCTCGCGATATTCCACCTCATAGCGCACGGGCTCTTCAAGGCAACGATATTCCTAAACTGCGGCAACATCATCCACAAGGCAAGGCAGGATCCGAAGCTTCCGGCCGGGATATTTAGCGAGGACGGCGGAGGAAACAACGAAGAAAACGAGAAATTCTCCCCGCTCATGTGGGCAACCGGATTTGCGTCGTCTCTGCTGCTGCCGCTTCTAATACTGCTTGCGGCGCACGGGGCTCTCAATATTCCGCTCATGGACTTCCAGGGCGCGGTGGTATTCATGTTTTTTAGCTGGATAACCTCGTCGCGCGTCATAACGGCCATATACAGGGCCAGACGCGACGTGACATTCGTAAGGTCGCTCTGGCTCTCGTTCCTGATGATATTCGCGCTTGGCGCCGTAGTGTTTGCGTACCTCTTCGCGGCAGAGAGCTTCACGTACTTCCTGTATCCGGACCATGACACGGTTGCCGCGTATTTCAACGCAGCCGCGCTGCCGCCGGCCCTCTTCGACGCCATTATAGGCATCACGATGCTGTTCGTAATAGGCCAGTGGGTGCTGGACTATAAGAGCACTCACGGCAGAAAAACATCCTCGCGCCACCGTGCGCAGGAATTGAAAACGTGGCTCTACGTAACCCTTATTAACAACGCATATATAGACGACGTTTACGCAAGGCTCTATAGCCTCGTTACCAGGGCCGCGCATGCAGTAGAGAAAAAATACCTGAGATTTTTGCCCTGATGCCTGAAAAAACGGCGAGGCAATTATAAAAGAACTATGGCCGATATCTCTACAATAACGATTACATGCATCCTGGCGCTCGCAGCGCTATCGGCCGTCCTTTGCTTAAGGGGCAAAGAGATAAAGGAATTCGTATTCATCGCCGCCGCGCTTATTACGGGCTCCGGCTTTATCACGGCCTCATCGAAGGCCGCCGCACTGACATCTCTTATCCTTACGCTTGTCATATTCCTTGCCGCAATCCTTATCAACAGAAATTCGGCTCAGGTAAAAACATTTGCATGGGGCGTGGTGATGACGGCACTCGCGCTTTTATCGGCAATCCTCTACGCCTTCACGAATAACAGCGCCTTCCTTGTCTTCACCTTCGCGGTCATGCTCCCTCTATTCCCGCTCCACGGCGCGTATGTGGCGCTGCTTACGGGGCTGCCGCTTACGGTAGCCGCATTCTTTTCGATACTCATGCCAATAATGGGGCTTTACGCAATATTTTTCATGCCGGAGAACACTTTGCCGTTCGCGGCCTCTTTACAAAAAATACATGACAGCATGCCCGATGTCTTCGCTGTCCTTGGCGCGGCAGGATGCGTCTACGGCTCGTTAAGAGCGCTTGTGAGAAATAACGCCGCTGGCATTGTGGCATATGCCGGGCTCGGGCTTACTTCCATACTATGGCTCGGCCTTGCTACCGGTTCGCTTGACGCTACCGCAGCGCTCACCTACATGGCGTCGCTTGGGGCAGTAACAACCGGATTGCTTCTGGCATGGAGATGCATAACCGTGCGCTACGGCGAGATGAACACCGACGCCGTCACATTACAGATAGGCGGACTCTCGCATTCAACGCCTGTATTTGCCGCGTTTTTCTTTTTCCTCGTATGGGCGGCCCTTGGGCTGCCGCCATTCGGGCTCTTTACCGGACTTATCGAGATACTAATTGGCATATCAAAGACCGTATCCTTCTGGGGCCTCGCGGTAATCATGTGTACGTGGCTGATGGCATCCTGGTACTTTATAAAGTTCCTGCAGAAGGTCGCCTTCGGCAAGGCAAAGCCCGGGTTCGAGCACATAAGGCTTCGCTACAGGGAGGGCATATCGCTTCTGATAATGCTTGCTCTTCTCCTTGTTCTGGGGCTTGGCAGTTACGCCAATCTCGAAAACACAAAAGAAGGCGTTGGGATAAAAAACAGGCTAAACACTAAAACACTGCCATGGAAAAGATAGGTTCGCCAAAACATAATCTGGCACGGTCTGCCGAATTGCACACCGCCGTAAGGCTCGCCGGCGAGGCAATCGCCTACTACTACCCGATGTGCAACTTCGTGCACCACAACCCTTTGCACGGCTTCGAGGACATAAAGTTCGAGGAGGCAGTAAGGCAGGGCAGAAGGCTCTTTGGCGCAAACGAGCATATCAGCGAAGAAACGTTCATGGGCTACCTTGCCTCAGGCAAGATAGAAAAACGCCACCTGCACAGGTTTATAGAGGAAAAAATAAGGCTTAAAGGAATTACCGGGCACGCAACAGCCGGAGGCAGGAAGATATCGGCGCTCGACGCCATAAAGGCGGTCTTTGAGCGCAAGGGCGCGCTTGACGGAACTGTTACGGACAAAGACTTCCTGGAAAAAATATCCAAAAACCTTAGCGCTGTTATCCCTGCCTACGACCCTGAAAAGGAAGTACAAAATGCCATGGAGGAAGGTAAAATTTCCCTCTGGACATGTCTTACGGTAGCTTCGTGGTGCGATAGCGTGCTCTTCGACAAGAACGAAACGACCCTGTCCGAGCGCATAGACACGGAACTGATAAGGCTCTGCGAAGGGTTCTTCGACGAAGGCCACGGAAGATGGGATATGCCGGCAAGGGAAAAGGGCCTCTATGGCGCGTGGCGCCGCATCGCAGCCAGGGGCATTAACCGCCACGGGATAAAGGACATCGAGGAAAAAATAAAATGCCTGCCCATACGGCCGGAAGACTGCATCGCAGAGTGCCTCGATGCGCTCGGGGTGCCGGAAGACGCCGTGCAGCCCTACATATCGCTCCACCTTGCTTCGCTTGCGGGATGGGCCGGTCTGATAAAATGGCGCGAAGACCACCCTGAATACGACTGGCAGCAGGCCTGCCCGGCAAGCCTCGTGGATTATGTGGCCATAAGGCTTTGGTACGAAAAAGAGCTTTCATCCATAGCATGCGAGAAGACACTTGGCATAAAGGCCCACATCGGCCACATAAGAGAGTACATGACCGACCATTCGCTCGATTACTTCTTCAGGCTCGAGCACTTTTCCAAACGCGCGCTTCCTGAATTCTCGGACGAAGTGGAAAGGATAGTGCGTTTTGGCTCCAGAACGAACGCCTGCTGGAATGCTATTAAAGAAGACTACTTCAGGGCCACCGCAAAGATTAGAACGGATGAAAAGCTCCTGTCGGCTGCGCGCCATCTTGCCGCATTCGCGGAAAACGCGGGCATCGACAAGTCAGACATCCTTGGCGCTGACACCGTGAGCCTTAAAACCATCATCGACTGGATGACCGTACTAAACTACTCGGAGCGCGGGCTCATCTGGCTTAAATCCCTTGAGGCAACGTACCAGGAAAACCTGATAAACAGGCTCAAGGACAATTTAGCTGCGCAAAACGGCAATGTTCAGACAAAACGCCCCTCGACGCAGTCGCTATTCTGCATAGACGTAAGGAGCGAACCGTTTCGCCGCCATCTCGAAGGGACAGGAGCGCACGAGACCTACGGGTTTGCCGGGTTCTTTGCCGCGTTCATAAAGTTTCGCGCCCACGGAAGCGGCCACGAAACAGACCAGTTCCCTGTCGTCATGAACGCGCGAAACAAGGTAAAGGAAATTGCGCGGGCAAACCAGGAAGACTCCGTTTATAAACGCAAGGCCAGGAGAAAGCTCGGCAAGACCGGCTACAATATACTCCACGACTTAAAGGAAGACATCATAACGCCTTACGTCATGGTTGAGTCCATCGGATGGTTCTACAGCATACCAATCCTCGGAAAGTCGTGGACCAAGTGGCTCTACAAGAAAGCGTCTGCCTGGATTACAGGCCTGTGGCTGCCGCAGATAAGGACTGTTGTTACGACCGACAGGCTGACCAAAGAAGAGGCAGAGGAGATACTTGCGCAGAACCAGCGCACTGTTATACGCCGGGCGCTTAAACAAAGATTCGCTGACAGGGGAATAGACGTATCCAACGCCTTTATCGAGAACATGAGGCTTCGCGCCATGGAAGAGGAACTCGGCGTCCTGTCGACAGAGGAGGCAGAAGGCAGGTTCAGCGAAACAGAGATATCTCGCTTTATACACAATCTGCAGGAAAAGCACAAGATAGGGCCGCGCTGGTCGTACGCAAGCATGAGCAAAATCATGCAGCACGGCTTTACGCACGAGGAACAGGTCTTTACCGTAGAAACGATACTTAGGGCAACGGGGCTCACGACGAACTTCGCCCGCCTCGTCATGCTCTGCGGCCACGGCAGCACGACGGAAAACAACCCGTTCGAGGCCGCCCTGGACTGCGGCGCGTGCGGCGGCAACAGCGGCTCTCCAAACGCAAGGGTCGCCGCCACCATGGCCAACAAACGCGCCGTAAGGGACGCGCTCAAGGAAAGAGGCATAGTCATACCCGACGATACGCATTTTATCCCTGCCCTGCACAATACTACGACTGACGAAATCTCGCTTTTTGACATCGAGGATATGCCCGAGTCCCACAGGAAAGACCTGGAGAACCTGAAAAAAGACCTCCTGGCCGCAGGCAAACTAACCTGTGCGGAAAGATGCTCGAGACTGCCGGATATCGCAGAGCATCTCGAACCGGAAAAGGCATGGGACAGGATAAAGGTTAGGAGCGCAGACTGGAGCCAGGTCAGGCCCGAGTGGGGGTTATCGGGCAACGCTGCCTTTATAATAGGAAGGCGCCGCCTCACAGGCAGCCTGGACCTTGGCGGCAGGGTATTTCTTCATTCCTACGACCACTCTATCGACAAGGGCTGCAAGGCCCTCGAGGTCATCATGACAGCGCCGCAAGTGGTAGCTCAGTGGATAAACATGGAGCACTACTTCTCGACCATCGATAACGACGTCTACGGAAGCGGCAGTAAGATCTACCACAACATAACCGGAAGAAACGCCATAATGTTCGGCACACAAAGCGACTTACGGGCAGGGCTTCCGCTCCAGACCGTCATGAACGGAGATAAGCCGTTCCACGAGCCAATGAGGCTGGTTTCCATAATAGAAGCGCCAAAGGACGACATACTAAACATCGTCAAGCGCCACCCGGTGCTCCAGAATTTCTACGACAAGGAATGGGTCTACCTGGTATCGATAGACCCGGTAACAGGGGAATTTAACCGCTACGTTGCCGATAAGGGCTGGGAGCCGTGCTAAACCGCGCCTGATGCGCAGGCGAACCGAGAAAGGAGACTGTACGCATGTCGAAGTTCAAGTTGCAGCCGATGAAGGAAGTAAAGATTTTCGTTCAGGGAGAGCAGCTAAACCACGTCACCAACCTGCTCGACGCCGTAAAAACACCTGGGTACACAATAGTCCCGACCATCTCGGATAAGGGCAATCACGGGGTCCACGTATCGAACCCGATGACGAACGAGCTCGAAAATACGGTCATGCTCCTTACCGTTGTGCCAGAAGAACAGCTCGAGCCCATCATCGCAGGGATTGCTCCTATATTCGAGAAGCACGCCGGAGCGATATTCGTCTTCGACACGACGGTAGTAAAGCGCGATAGCGGCAAATAACTGCCGCAGCAGTTTTAACGCCTTACTTCTGGGAAGTAAAAACAGAACTTAGAATTTTTTAAGCTCGTACGCTCCTTTATCGCACCAAATAAACGTGCGCTCTGAGGCAAAGCTTCCTGGGTTGGCATAAATACACTTCATGCCGCCTTTTTCAACTGTTACCACACCCGCCACATGCGTGTGCGCTGCCACCAAAACATCCTTCTCGCCTATCAGTTCGTAGGCTATGCGCTTAAATGATTCGTCGAGCTTGATGTACTTTTTGCTTTCAGCCGCTGCCTTGCCGCTCTTTTTCGAGAAAAAATCCGCCATAGAAACCCCGGCAGAAGGCCCGAGAACGCGCTTAATCGCACGCAGTAAGGGGCTGCGTAAAAAACCTCTTAGTATTATATACCCAACCGACTCATCGAACACATCGCCGTGGCAAAAGAGCACCCGCTTGCCGTCAATATCCATGGCCGCGGTGTCGGGGCATGCTTCTGCGCCTGTACGCGCCGTTATATAAGGAGAAAGAAGGAAGTCGTGGTTACCCTCGGCGTAAAACACCTTAATGCCCGCATCCGAGAGCTTCTTTATGGCATCGAGCGCAGGCTTATACTGCGGGAAGTCGTAACCCTTGAAGTTCGTCAGGAAATCGAATATATCGCCAAGAAGCACGACGACATCGGCCCTTGCCGGGCCGCTTGCAAAAGAGGTAAGCAACTCGACAAAGGCCTGTTGTGTCGGGTCGTCCTGTCCTTTTATATGCGCGTCAGCTACGAATACTGCCTTCATCTCAAGGCTTTTTTGGCTGCCCTTGCCATAATGGCCACGGGCGCAGCCTTTCCTGTCCAGAGCCCGAAACCCAAGGCACCCTGATAAATAAGCATCCCAAGGCCCTTATGAATTTTCAGGCCGCGCCGTTTGGCGTCCTTTAGAAATACCGTCATCTCCGGGTTATACACGATATCCGAAATCACCGCCTTAGGGTTCACTCCGGCCAGGAAAAGCGGACTTTGTTTAACGAATTTCCCCTTCATGCCAAGCGACGTTGTGTTCACTACGAGGTCGACATTTCTTAGCATGTCCGCGTCCGCAGAGCAGCAAGGCATGGCAGCCACTCCTTTGAAGTTCTTATTTATCAACGCAGTGAGCGCCCTTGCCTTTGTAATCGTGCGGTTTGCGATGACAATACGCCCAACGCCCTTCATTGCAAGCGTTACTGCAATCGAGCGCGCCGCGCCGCCCGAGCCAAGTATAAGCGCGGTCTTGCCCTTTGGCGAAAATCCTGTTTCATCGGAAAGACTCTTTAGATACCCCTCGCCGTCGGTGTTGTAACCGGTAAGGACGCCGCCTCTATTCACTATGGTATTCACGGCGCCAATCAGGCGTGCGGCCTTATCCACCTTATCCAAGTGGCGCATGACCGCGACCTTGTGCGGGATTGTGATGTTCACGCCTATCATACCAAAGGCGCGCACAGCCTTTAGCGCAGCCCCCAGATCAGCAGGCGCGACCTCGAAGGGCACGTAAACAACGTCCATGCCAAGCTTCTTGAAGGCGGCGTTTTGCATAGCCGGCGAAATGGAATGTCCAACAGGATGGCCCAGTATCGCGGCAACGCGCGTCATGCCTGTAATAGCGCCCTTAGCCAAGCCCCATCTCCTTTTTGATTATCTTTCTTGTTCTTTCCACGTCAGCCTCTATCTGCATGAGCAGCGCGGCCTTTGAAGAAAACCTTTTCTCCGGCCTTAGCCTCTCTACAAACGACACGCCTATATTCTTACCATAAAGCGACCCTTTAAAGCCAATCAAATGGGCCTCGATAACCGTGCGGCCCCTGCCAAAGGTCGGCGCACCTCCGACGTTTATGGCCGCGACGTAGGCGCTGCCGCGAGTCTTCACATACCCTGCGTACACGCCGGAGAGAGGAATAAGTTCATTTCTGCTTTGCATGTTCGCAGTCGGGAACCCGAGAAGCGCGCCGCGGGAATCGCCTCTCACGACCTTGCCGGTTATCTCGTAGTGGCGGCCAAGCAGCGCGGCAGCAGCCTTAACATCGCCCTTTTCAACAAGCTCTCTTACAACCGAACTGCTGACAATCTTGCCGCGCTTTCTAAGCGCAGGAACAACACGCACCTTGAAGGAGAACTCTCTACCAAGCTCCTTTAGATACTCGACCGTGCCAATTCTTCCTTTGCCAAAGGAATAATCGCGGCCCACCCAGACCTCGCGCGCGTTAAGCCTGCCAACAAGCACGTCCTCCACGAAATCACGCGGGTGCTTTGCGGCAAAGGCCTTTGTGAACTTGAGAAGCATGAGGCAATCGACACCCTGGCCTTCGATAAGACGCACTTTGTCGTCAAGGGAAAGCAGCATCTTCGGCGCGTCCTTGCCGCTTCCAATCACCTTTCTCGGGTGCGGGTCGAATGTGAGCACAACGGAGATAAGACCGAGAGTGGCGGCACGTTTGGTAACGGCCCGTATGACCTTCTCATGCCCGAGATGAAGGCCGTCGAAGTTGCCGATGGTGACTACGGCGCCCTTCTTGGAGCATCCTCTTTTGCTATCTTTAATTACTTTCATCGGATAACGTCTCAGCGCCGCCTGCGTTTTTTGCCTCTGGAGCCGCGTTCGTTCTGTTTATTGCTTTTCTTTTGTTCATTATTTTTTCCGGCAACATTCTTACCAGCACCTGGCCCTCGCCTGCCGACACTTTCCTGGCCTGCTATCTCCATGTCAATTCTGCGGCGCATCACATCGGCGCTGACAACGCGCACCCTCACCGGAGAGCCCAGACGGTATCTCTTCTTCGTGCGCGAGCCGACAAGCGCGTGCTCCTTTTCGACAAACTCATAATAATCGTCGCCAAGGGCCGTGATGTGCACGAGCCCCTCGACAAAGTACTCGCTTAGTTCGACGAATATGCCAAACCCAGTAACACCAGAGATTACGCCGTCGTGCTCCTCTCCGACCTTATCCTTCATGAACTGCGTCTTTTTAAGGTCGACTATCTCTCTTTCCGCTTCCATCGCATTACGCTCGCGTTTCGAGCAGTGCGCCGAGGCCTCGGCAAGATAACTCTCGAGCGCTTCTTTGCCGCCTCTGGGGCCGCGCTTTGCAAGATAGTCCTTTAATAGCCTGTGCACCATCAAATCGGGATAACGCCTGATTGGCGATGTAAAGTGCGTGTAATCCTCGAAGGCAAGGCCGAAGTGGCCGATATTCATCTCAGAGTACACGGCCTGCTTCATGCTCCTTAGAAGAAGATGATTTATGAGTTTTTCCTCTGTCTTGCCGTCGACGTGCTTTAGAAGTTTCTGGAGCGTCGTTGGAGACGCACCCTTTAAGTCATAACCAAATGTTGCTACGAACTTCCTGAACTCATCCATCTTTTCCGAATCAGGCGCCTCGTGAATCCTGTAGACAAAGGCAAGCCCGCGCTTCGAGAATATCTCGGCAACCGCCTTGTTGGCAGCAAGCATGAACTCTTCTATTATCCTGTGCGCGATATTCCTTTCTGACTTTATGATATCCTGGGGCCTGCCTTCGATATCAAGAATAATCTGCGGCTCGGGAAGATCGAAGTCAAGGGAGCCGTTCTCGCTCCTTAACAGATTGAGCTTTAATGCAAGTTCTTTCATCAACCGAAAATCGCCGATAAGGCCTTTGTAGCGCTCCTCAACCTCTGCATCCGAACCTTCGAGGGCCTTCTTTACATTCGTGTAGGTCATCCTCTCAACACTTTTTATAACGCTCTCGTAGAACCTGCTCTTTTGCGGCCTGCCGTCTTTATCAAACTCCATCTCGGCTGTCATCGTGAGCCGGTCAACCTTGGGGTTTAAACTGCAAATCCCGTTAGAGAGCTTTTCCGGAAGCATCGGTATGCAGCTTCCCGGAAAGTACACGCTGGTAGCGCGCCCATAGGCCTCCCTGTCGAGCGCTGTGCCCGGCTTTACGTAATGGCTTACGTCGGCTATGGACACATAGAGCCTGTAGCCGCCGCCAGATAGCCTCTCGACACACACGGCGTCGTCAAAGTCCTTTGCAGTCTCGCCGTCTATGGTAACGATGGGTTTGCTTCTTAGGTCCACCCTTTCGCCTATATCGCTCTCTAAAACCTCGCCCGGCACGGCCTTTGCCTCAATTTCCACATCGCGCGGGAACTGGTAGAGGAGACCGTATTTTTTGGTTATCACCTCGAGCTCAACTGCAAAATCATCGGGCGGGCCAAGCACCGCGACAACCCGCATAAGAAGCCCCTCGTGTCTTTCAGGCCATTTGATCACAGCTGCCTCAACGACAAGTCCGTCTATCGAGTCCTTTTCCTCGCCCGGAGGTATCAGTATGCTCGTTGTTATGCGCTCGTTTAACGGAATGAGCGTAGAGAACCCTTTGCCCTTCCTGAATATTCCGACAATCTTTTCGTTTGCGCGCTCTGTTATCCTTACGATAGAACCCTCGCGCTTGCCTCCGGGCTTCGTGCCCTCTATACGCGCAATCACCTTGTCGCCGTGCATGGCGCCTCTTAGCCTTCTTGCGCCGACAAACACGTCCTCCCCGCCGTCGTCGGGAATTACGAAGCCGTAGCCGTCGGCGTGGCACGTAAGCTCTCCGTCGACCATGTTCATTTTAGAAGGAAGCGCAAAACGTCCGCCTCGGATCTTTACGAGCTCGCCCTTTGCCACGAGTTCGTTTAAAAGGCGCTTAAAGGAATGCCGCTCGTCCTTGTCTACTTCCAGAAGACGCGTGAGCTCCTTAAAGGAAAGGGGCTTTTTTGAAAAAGCCCCTTCCTTGAAAAGCGCGGTTACCTTATCAACGCCGATTTTAGCTGTCTTATCCGCCTTGCTCATTTCGCCTTCGAGACTTCGCTCCTTAGAAAGTTAACGACCATCCACCTGCCCTCTTCGGGGATGTGCTTGAAGGTCGGCATGCTGGTCTTAAGCGCGCTCCCGCCCTCTGTCATTGCCCAGAAGAGATATGCGTCGGTGCCTTCCTTTGTGCGCGCAACGGATATAAGGTCCGTTGCCGGGGGCTTAAGCGACTTTCCACCGGGGCCGTCGCCGCGCCCTGTAACTCCGTGGCAGAGCACGCACTGCTGCTTAAAGATGTTTGAGCCCTTGGACACCGAAGCCTCGCTTGACGGCACCGGGTTGCTCATGCCTGCATACTTCGCAGGAAGTCCGTTTGCCCTTACATGCTTAAGCCTTGCCGAATCATAAGAAATAAACGCAGTTGCTGCCTTTGCGTCGGCCTTTGGAGCTACTGTAGCAGCGGGAGCCGTTGCAGGCGCTTGAGCAGGTGTGGCCGGGGCCGCTGCCGGAGCAGCAGGCGCAGAGGCGGCGGGCGCGGGTTTTGCATCCTCTTTACCTTTACAACCGGCAAAAACGCCTATAGCCAGAACACACAACAGAACCATCATAAAATTACGCATACTAGAATTACCTCCTTGTTTTATATTATTCACTGATTAACTCAATTTTCGCCGTGGTGCGCATCGAAGAGAGGACAAAGAATATCCCCGTACATCTCCTCGACCTTTTTTCTCTTTATCTTCATAGTTGGCGTAAGCACGCCGTGCTCGAAACTGAACTCGCCGGATATAAGCGCAAATGCCCTGACCTGCTCGAACCTTGAAACTGCAGAGAGCCGCTTCCTTATTATCTTCGAGAAAAACTCCCTTACCCTTGTGTCACAAAGCGCCGAGGTCTTGTCAACAAGACCAAGCTCCGACATAAGCGCCTCCAGCCTCGCCGGCTCGGGCGCTACAAGTGCCGCAAGGTGCGGCTTACCGTCACCGTATACCAGGGCCTCTTTTATATGCTCATCGGCCTTTAAAAGCGCCTCGATCTTTTGCGGCGCGACGTTTTTACCGCCGGAGGTAACTATTATATCCTTTTTCCTGCCTGTAATGGAAAGAAATCCATCAGCATCTATCTCTCCGAGATCCCCGGTATGGAACCAGCCGCCGGTTATAGCCTCCCTCGTTGCCTCGGGCATGTTTAGATAGCCCTTCATCACGCTTGGCCCGTTTACGAGTATCTCGCCGTCATCGGCTATCCTGACGTTCACGCCGGGTATAGGACGGCCTACTGCGCCATTTCTATTATAACTAAGCGTATTCACGGCAACTACCGGCGATGTTTCCGTAAGCCCGTATCCCTGGAGCACGGGGATGCCAAGCGTCCAGTAAAAGTCCGCAAGCTCCTTTGGAAGCGCGGCTCCTCCGGAGACAAAGAACCTTAGCCCTGGAGCGGCCTTGTCCCTTATTTTTTTCAATATAAAGACATCTAACGGATTAAGCGGCCTAAGCACGCTGCCAAAGGCCATGGCAGCGTTGAAGAGCCTACTGGCAACCGCACCGGAGGCAGCTACGTTCTCGATTATCTTCTCCCTCACGCGCTCGAAAAAGAACGGCACACCCACCATGACACTTGGCTTAAAGAACCTTGCGTCCGCGCCCACGGAGGCAAACCCCTTTGAGTACGATATCACCGAGCCAAGAGAAACGAACATGTGGTGTATCATGCGCTCGAATACGTGCGCCATGGGAAGGTACGATAGATAAGTGTCGCGCCCGGTTATGTCAAGGGCATCAAGCGAGCCTTTTATATTGGAGATGATGTTTGCGTGGCTAAGCACAACACCCTTCGAGTTTCCGGTCGTGCCGGAAGAATATATTATGGTAAACGGGTCGTCCGGGGAAACACCGGAGAGCCTGGTAAAAAACATATCCTTGCTGCCAGACTCCCTGCCAAGCCTTACTATGTCCTGAAACGTCAGCACACCATCATGCGCTGCCACGGAAGCGGTTGATATGATATGCTTTAACAGCGGCATGCGGCCTTTCAGTGAAACCATTTCCTTTTCGTGGCGCGCCGATACTACGGCAGCGGTCACGGAAGAGTCATTCATCTGTTTGGCTTTTTCTTCAACCGAAAGGGTGGTGTAGAGCGGCACGCTTACGCACCCTGCCGCAGCTATCGCGAGGTCGGCGATTATCCACTCGGGCGCGTTCTCGTGGACGATGGCGATCCTTTCGCCGCTACTGATGCCGAGTGTGGCAAGCCCCATGGAAAACCACATGGCCTCGTCCCTAAACTCTATAGCGCTTCGGCCCTTCAGGGTATCGCCGTCGCGCCAGACAAGGACGCTTGTGCCGTCCACATTCTCAAGCGGCCTTGAGAAAAAAGCAGAGGCTATGGTCGGCCCGTTCTTAGCGCTGATATCGCCGTCTTTAGCGTTAAATATGCCGGACACCTCGTTTACTTTGTTTGTTTTGGAACGCTTTCCCAGTCTTTCAAGAACTTCTCAAGCCCTATATCGGTCAAAGGATGCTTTGCGAACTGCTCGAGCACTTTAAACGGCACGGTCGCGATGTGCGCTCCACACAGCGCCCCATCGAGCACATGGAGCGGGTTTCTGACACTTGCGACTATGACCTCGGAGGTGTAGCCGTAGTTCTCGTATATATCCATTATCTGCCTTACAAGGTCCATTCCCGTATGAGAGATATCGTCGAGCCTGCCGATAAACGGGCTCACGTAGGTTGCCCCGGCCTTTGCGGCCATGAGCGCCTGAAGCGGCGAAAACACGAGCGTCACGTTGGTCTTTATGCCCTCTGCGGTAAGCTCTTTTACGGCCTTTAGCCCTTCGGTAAGCATGGGTATCTTGATGACTATGTTCTTATGTATGGCCGCAAGGTTGTGGGCCTCCTTTAGCATGCCTTCCGAATCTGTGCTTACGACCTCTGCGCTGACCGGGCCGTCGACTACGGCACATATTTCCTTTAAGAGCGGAAGAAACTCCCTTTTCTCCTTTGCAACGAGCGTCGGGTTCGTGGTGACTCCGTCAAGAAGCCCCCAGCTCGCGGCAGTCTTTATTTCGTTTATATTGGCAGTATCTATGAAAAACTTCATTTTTAAGGCCTCCTTGTGCCGTTTTGGCGTCTAACTCTACGAAAATACACGTTAATTAACTTGACACAGACCTCTGCCTGTGCGAAAATTTTATTGCATTCAAATCCGGCCGCGCCTTACCCGGCCGGATTTGATATTAGAATATATAACGAAATCCCTCTTATTTCAACTGCGAATATTCAAATTGTTTTCACCGGCTTGCCGAAGTGGCGGAATTGGCAGACGCGCTAGATTCAGGGTCTAGTGGGCTCACGCTCGTGGGGGTTCGAGTCCCCCCTTCGGCACCATTTACTTTTTTACGAAAAAAGAAAATAAACAAAAAAACTGAATAAAAAACCTGATTTGTTTTGCAAAAAACACTTGGCAACAGCACGATTCTCACGGAAATAACACAACTAAACCGTCTTTTAGAGATACCTGTTGCAATGGATAACCCCAGAGTACTGGTAATAATCCCGGCATATAACGAAGAGGCTTCGATAAAGGGCGTGGTAAACGACGTTCGCGCCAACCATCCCAGCGCCGACATCCTTGTCATTGACGACGGATCCTCGGATAAAACATTCGATAGGGCCGCGGCTGCCGGAGCCGTGACGCTTAAGCTCCCATACAACCTCGGCATAGGCGCGACGGTGCAAACCGGGTTCAAGTACGCGCTAAAACACAACTACGACATAGCGGTGCAGGTTGACGGCGACGGCCAGCACCCGGCTGTGGAAATACAAAAGCTCGTCTCCGTAATAACCTCCGGTAAGGCGGATCTTGCCGTGGGCTCGAGGTTTCTTGGCCAGGGCAACTACAAGCCGTCTGTTGCCAGAGGCATTGGAATAACAATTTTTTCAAACATCGTCTCATATATAGTAGGAGCAAGATTTACCGACACGACATCGGGATTCAGGGCAACAGGCAAAAACGCGATAAAATTCCTTGCCGAAAACTACCCGGACGACTACCCGGAGGTAGAGGCCCTGGTGGTGCTCTCGAGACGCGGCTTTAAAATAACGGAAGTTCCGGTAACCATGTCCGAGAGAACGGGCGGGACATCGTCAATCACAGCAGGCAAATCGGTATATTACATGGCCAAGGTAATGCTTGCGATTTTCATTGACCTTTTGAGAAAAGTGAATTAATTTAACCGTATCCGCGAAAGGAGTCAGATGAACACAGCCGCCTCTTCCTTTAGCGCCATAAATGCGCTGCCGCTCGTAATAACAGCAATATTCTTTTTTCTCATAATAGACTTCGTGCGCCGCGGGCTTCTAAAGGAAAAATATTCGGTCCTATGGATAGCCTTCATCATCGTTGCGGCAATTTTATCGATATGGCAGGAACTTTTAACAAAGGTCGCGTTGATTCTCGGCGTATCATACCCGCCGTCATTATTATTTCTTGTCGCCATAATAATGATACTGCTCCTTTTACTGCACTTCTCCGTGGTAATATCCATACTGACCGAAAAATGCAAAACCCTTGCGCAAGAGACCGCCATGATCAAGGAAGAGCTGGCAAACATAAAGAAAACTCTCGGCAAAGAAACGGATGAGTAACACCGCGCTTTTAAATAACGCGACTTCCCTTCTGTGGCCAAATTACATCCGCCTAACGCCGCACCTTACCATTATATTTTAAATATATCCGCTGCATATTCGCATTTACCTTACCGTAACCTTAAAAAGTTTGCCGGTTACTTCCATATCACGACTTCCAATTTTCGATACCGCTACGCCAAGTTTCATACCATACCGGACACAGCTTACAGGTGACACTTTATCTTGCATCTCTCGGATTTTTCACGGTTTTTTCACTATCCCTTAACGCTGCCATTAAGCGCATATTCCAAAGACCGACAAAACAGACTTGACTTTTAATAACACTGTGTTAAATTAAGATTATCGGTCAAGGAGGCCGACCCTGTCATGGCGGCAGAGCATGCTTTAAACACTTCTGGGATTTCCATTTCCCCAAAACCGGCAAAAACAGCACTTGTAGCCGAAGATAACGCTACCACAAGACGTTGCCTTGCGGACAATCTTACTGCGCTCGGCTACGACAATATTATCATGGTTTCAAACGGCGAAGAGGCCGTCGAAGCCGCTGAAAAACAATCGGTCGACCTCGTCATAATGGACTACAAAATGCCAAAGCTCGACGGCATAAGTGCTGCAAAGATAATTTCATCCAGGACATCGGCGCCGATAATACTCATAACCGGGCACTCGGACGAAAATATTGCGCAAAGCGCGATAGACGCCGGGATTGTCGCGTACCTCGTAAAGCCGGTAACAAAGAAACATCTCTTCCCGGCAATAAAACTGGCAGAGGCAAAACATATCGAACTAAGCAGCCTCAAGGCCGAGGTAAAAGACCTTCGCGAATCCATAGAAACACGAAAACTCGTAGAGCGGGCAAAGGGCATTCTCATGAAACGCTGCTCCATAGGCGAGGACGAGGCCTTCAAGCTTTTGCAGAGCCACTCGCAAAAAGAAAACAAGAAAATGAAGGAAATAGCGGCGATGATAATCGACGCAAGCAAGCTTCTCTAACGACCCGCGCCTCCTTGACACCAATCAACCCCTGTGTTTTAATTTCATTATAGACAAATCAGCGCCCGGCAAACGACGCTCTTTTGCCTCCAGGCTTCACCCGTAAGGCAGCCAATTGTTACGCGCCGTAACTCACGGCATTCACCTTAAAATTACCGCAAGGCAGGTTGCTACCAATGGAATGGCACCAACAACTTACCGAAGAAGCGCTAAAAAACCTTGGCTCGTCCGCCAGCGGCCTGTCCACAGTAGAGGCAACAAAACGCCTCGAAGAATGGGGCCCAAACGAGCTCGAGGAAAAAGAGAAAAAAAGCGCATTCAGGATGTTCCTTGACCAGTTCAAGGACCTGATGATAATAATCCTCATTGCCGCAGCCGTTATATCAGGCATTATCGGAGACATTCTCGACACCATTGCAATAGCCGTTATCGTGGTGCTAAACGCCGTCATAGGCTTTATCCAGGAGTACAGGGCAGAGAAGGCCATGGCATCGCTAAAGAAGATGGCGGCCCTCTACGCAACAGCCATAAGGAACGGCTCGCCAAAGATAATACCAGCGGCACAGATAGTGCCAGGCGACATGATAATCCTCGAGGCCGGCAACATCGTTCCAGCCGACATCCGGCTTATTGAAACCGCAAGACTAAAGCTCCAGGAAGCGGCTCTCACGGGCGAGAGCGTGCCTATAGAAAAACACACACGCCCCATACACGACGCCACCGCTCCAATAGGCGACAGAAAAAACATGGCATACAAAGGCACTATCGTTGCCTACGGCAGGGCCTTTGGGGTCGTGACGGCAACGGGCATGGACACATCGCTTGGGAAAATAGCCGCCATGCTTCAGGACGAGGGGGAAACAAGCACCCCTCTTCAAAAACGCCTTGCGGCCTTCGGCAAAACGCTTGCCATAGCGGTGCTTGCGATATGCGCCGTTCTCTTTGCCGTCGGACTGCTAAGAAACGAGCCTCCGGTGCTCATGCTTCTTACCGCCATATCCCTTGCGGTAGCGGCAATACCTGAGGCCCTTCCTGCGATAGTCACGATATCGCTTGCAATAGGCGCAAGGAAAATGGTAAAGCAGCAGGCCCTTATAAGAAAGCTCCCTGCGGTAGAAACGCTTGGCTCCGTCACATACATCTGCTCGGACAAGACAGGCACCCTTACGATGAACAAAATGGCGGTCGAGGAACTCTACCTCGATGGCGCGCACACGGCCGTTTCAGCGCTTAAGCAAGAAAACACATCGCAAACACCCGGAAAAACACCATCATCCTTCGAAGCGCTGATGACAGCCCTTGCCCTTAATAACGACGCAAAAAAAGACGCCCTCGGCACCATCACCGGAGACCCGACGGAAGCAGCCCCGTGCATCATGGCTAAAGACATGGGCTTTGACAAGGACTCGCTCGAAGAGTATATGCCGCGCCTAGCAGAAATACCTTTCGATTCCGATAGAAAGTGCATGACGACGTTCCACCCGTGCCCTGAAGAGTGGAAAGCCGCAACCGGGGCTGCTTTTGTTTCATTCACCAAAGGCGCGCCTGACGTTATAATCCCTGCCTCGGCCAGGATGCTCGCCAAAGATAACGAAACAACTATTGCCGCCGCGCCTCTCACTCTGGCAAACGAACGCATGGCAGGGCGCGGCCTGAGGGTCCTTGCGGTTGCAATGAGGTTCTGGACTACTCTCCCAGGCAAAGAGCCGCGCCCGGAAGAGGCGGAAAAAGAACTGACCTTCATCGCGCTCGTCGGCATGATGGACCCTCCAAGAGAAGAAGTGCGCCACGCCATAGATACCTGTAAAAGTGCTGGCATAATACCTGTGATGATAACCGGTGACCACCCCATAACCGCGCGCGCCATAGCAGTAAAGCTCGGCATACTGGATGGCGACCACAAGGCGATAATCACAGGAAGGGAGCTTGAAAAACTGCCGCTCGAAGAATTCGAGGAAAGGGTCGAGCACATACGCGTGTACGCGCGCGTTGCGCCAGAGCAAAAACTCAAGATAGTCAAGGCCCTTCAGGACAAAGGCCACTTCATCGCCATGACAGGCGACGGAGTAAACGACGCGCCTGCGCTAAAGGCCGCAAACATAGGCATAGCCATGGGCATAACCGGCACGGACGTTGCCAAAGAGGCCTCTCACATGGTGCTTATAAACGACGATTTTTCGACAATAGTCAAGGCCATCAGAGAAGGCCGCCGCATATTCGACAACATAAGAAAGTTCATCAAATACACGATGACCAGCAACTCGGGCGAGATATGGAGCATATTCCTTGCCCCGTTTCTCGGGCTTCCAATCCCGCTTCTTCCAATCCACATACTATGGATAAACCTCGTAACAGACGGACTTCCGGGCCTGGCGCTATCGGCAGAGCCAGAAGAGCGCGAGATAATGAAGAGGCCCCCGCGCCACCCTAAAGAAAGCATATTCGCGCACGGCCTTGGCGCGCATGCAATATGGGTGGGGCTTCTGATGGGCTTTACAACGCTTTTCACTCAGGCATGGGCCATAAAGACCGGGCACGGACACTGGCAGACAATGACATTCACGGTGCTTTGCCTTAGCCAGATGGGACATGTGCTGGCAATAAGAACTGAGACCGAATCGCTTTTCACGCGCGGGCTATTCTCCAACAAGCCTCTTCTTGGCGCATTCGCGCTTACCTTCGCGCTCCAGATGGCCGTAATATACGTCCCGGCCCTCCAGCCCATATTCAAGACAGAGGCGCTGACCATGTCGGAACTGGCCTTCACGCTCGCAATGTCGTCGGTCGTCTTCATAGCAGTAGAAGCGGAAAAGCTTGTCAGGAGACGCTTTATACCAACCTTATAAAGCCGTAACCGCCGGCAACTTAACGATTATTTCGTTTAAACTTGACTCTTGGCAAATCCCCTGCTATACTTTTCCCGCATAAAGGGGAGTAGCCCAGACAGCGGCAGCCGTCAGCACGGCCTAAAGCCCGGCACCGCTGGTTAGTGAGGACTTCGAACTAACGGCGAGACCTTTATCGCACCAGACTTGCGTCTGGCGCGGTAAAGGTCTTTTTTATTTCTGGCAAATAACGGCAAACAACAAAAGGAGGCTGAAAATGAACGGACTAAAGACAATGGTGCTTCTGGTGGCCCTGACACTCATGTTAGTAGCCGCCGGAGCGGTAATAGGAGGCAAATCGGGCATGACGATAGCGCTTGTGCTCGCATTCGCCATGAACTTCATAACCTACTGGTTTAGCGACAAGATAGTGCTCCAGATGTACGGCGCGAAACAGGTGACCGAGGCCGAGGCCCCCGGGCTTTATTCCTCGGTTGCGCGACTTTCACAGGCAGTCGGCATGCCTATGCCAAAAGTATACATCATCGACGAAGCGCAGCCAAACGCCTTTGCCACCGGCAGAAACCCGGAAAACGGAGCCGTTGCCGTAACGACCGGCATAATGAACATCCTTAGCAAAGAAGAGCTCGAAGGCGTAATAGGCCACGAACTGGCGCATATACAAAACCGTGATATACTTATCGGTACCGTGGCGGCCACGATAGCCGGCGCTATAAGCTATCTCGCGCAGATGGCCCAGTGGGCGGCTATATTCGGCAATAGAAACGAGGACGAAGAAGGCTCCAGCCCGTTTGCCGCCATCGTTATGATGATAGTCGGCCCAATAGCCGCGCTGCTAATCCAAATGGCCATATCGCGGTCAAGAGAATACCTCGCCGACCGGCGCGGGGCGCGCATAGCAGGGAATCCGCTATACCTGTCGAACGCGCTCAGAAAGCTGCATGCCGCGTCGCAGCACGTGCCCATGGCGGCCAACCCCGCGACATCGCACATGTTCATAGTAAACCCTCTCGCTGGCGGCACGCTTATGAGGCTTTTCAGCACGCACCCGCCGATGGAGGAAAGAGTAAGAAGGCTCGAAACAATGACGCCTTAACGCCAGACGCCTGACTCACACATACCGACAAAAGGAGGACTCAAAAGCCATGCAGGAAAAACCGGACCGCAAAGAAGACGAGTACTTCGCACGACAGGAGTATGAAAAGAGAAAAAAATTAGAAGCGGAAAAGCAGCGCAACCTCGCAGCCGATGAAAAGAAACGCTTAAAGGAACTCCATCACATGAAATGTCCAAAGTGCGGCATGAACCTTGTCGAGATCGACTTCAAGGGCATACGTATCGACAAATGCACCGAATGCGAGGGGATCTGGCTCGATGCAGGCGAAATAGACATGGTCGCAAAGCTAGGCAAGGCCGGGTTCACCGGGCTGTTTAGCATTTTCAGGAATTAACGGAAGATTTCGTTGCCGGCGGCCCTGTGCAGTCACGCACAAGGCCGCCGGCGGCAAATAACGCCAATAAAAAAACAGACGGGAACAAAAATATGCCGGAAAACCTTACGCCCTGGATACTGTTTACACTCTTCATAATAGCGATGCTGGCCGTAGACCTTGGTCTCTTCCACCGAAAAACGCATGCCGTAAGCGTCAAAGAAGCTCTTGTCTGGAGCGCCGTGTGGATAGGGCTCGCATTGGCCTTTAACGTCATAATATACTACTGGAAGGGAGAAGAAGCCGCCTTTCAATTTTTCACAGGCTACCTCATAGAGAAATCACTTAGCGTCGACAATATATTCGTGTTCCTGCAGGTATTTGCGTACTTCGGCCTGCCGGCAATGTACCAGCACAGGGTGCTTTTTTACGGCGTGCTCGGCGCTATAGTCATGCGCCTGATATTCATAATCGCCGGGGTGGCGCTAATAGCCAAATTCCACTGGATAATATACGTTTTCGGGGCCTTTCTGGTGCTCACCGGCGCCAAGATGGCCGTTGGCGGCAACAAGCCCGTGCACCCGGAGAAAAATCTGCTGCTGAAACTTCTTTCCCGCTTCATACCGGTATCAAAGGACTTCGCGGACGGCAAATTCCTGACAAAAAGAAACGGCGTTCTTATGGCAACGCCGCTTCTGGCTATCCTGCTCGTAATAGAGACAACTGACGTAATCTTCGCGGTGGATTCCGTTCCGGCAATCCTTGCCATCACCACGGATCCGTTCATCGTCTACAGCTCCAATATATTCGCGATAATGGGGCTAAGGTCCCTCTACTTCGCCTTCTCCGGCATAGTAGGCCACTTCCGCTTCATACACTACGGTCTTGCCGCAATCCTCACATTCGTCGGCATAAAAATACTGATATCCGACATCTACAAAGTGCCGACAGTAGCGGCTCTCGCTGCCATAGCGGCATTCCTCACGCTTTCAATGCTTGCATCCGCGCGCTGGCCGAAGAAGACAGCGGACAAGGACGCGCTTTAGGGCATAAAAAAACGCGCGGCGTCAAAGAGACGCCGCGCGCATACATGAGGCAGGATAGCCGCTTACGATATCTTTAGAATTTCCCTCGCGGTAAAGATAAGCTTATGCGTGTTTATGGGCTTCGTAAGGTAGGTGGCCGCGCCGAGGTTTTTACCCTTCTCTATTTCCTCCTTTGCGCCCTCGGAGGTAAGCATCACGACCGGTATATCTTTCGTGGCAGCATCGGACTTGATGGAACTCAAAAACGCAAACCCGTCCATCATCGGCATATTAACATCGCTAAAGACCAGGCTGATGGGCGTCTCTCGAAGCTTCTTTAGTCCGGCAACGCCGTCGCTCACCTCTATGACCTCTACATCCTTGATACGCTTTAACGTGAAGCTTATGAACTGCCGCATGGTTGGAGAATCGTCTACTATCAGTATGGTATGTTTTACAGCCATCCTTCTTCCTCGCGAAACCTTATTATTCGCCTTGCCTCAGCATCGCTGCCGCAGGTTCGGGCTTTCCTATCAAATATCCTTGCGCGTAGTTTACGCCATAGTAACGCACAAAATCAAGAACTTCCTCGCTCTCAACGAACTCGGCAACCGTCTTTATGCCAAGCCCTCTTGCAACGTCGGTCATGGCTTTCACAAAGAAGTGGTCGGTGTGGTTCTTACCGAGGTTCTTTATGAACAGACCGTCTATCTTTATGTAATCGACGTTTAGCTCTTTGAGATGAATGAACGACGTAAACCCCACGCCGAAGTCGTCGAGCATGAAGCGGAAGCCGAAGACGTTTAGCGAATCTATGAATTTTACCGCCATGTCGAGATCATAGACCGCGGCCGTCTCGGTTATCTCGAACATTATCTTAGATGGGTCTACACCCATTTCTCTCGCCTTCTGCATTATAAAAACGAGAAGGTCGTTATCTCCGATGTTCTTGCCGGAAAGATTTACCGAGTACACATACGACCTGCCTGCCTTCGCCTCGCTGGTCTGCAGTTCGAATGCCTTTTCTATCATTATCATGTCGAACTGCCGTATAAGCCCGAACTTTTCGGCATCGTGGACGAACAAGTCGGGCGTAAGTATGGCTCCGTTTGCGTCCCGCATCCTTGCGAGCACCTCGTAGTGGTCAACGATATTCTTTTCCAGGTTCATTATGGGCTGCAAATAAATCTCGAAGCGGTCTTCCTTCATGGCGTCAAGCAGCGTTTCGCGCGATCTCAGGCGCGAGGCTATCTTCTCTATGCCCTTATCGGCATACGAATACACGTGGTAATTGTTCTCGCCGCGTTCCTTCGCGAGATAAAGAGCGGCGTTGGCGCATTTTAAAAGCTCCCTTACGCTAAAGCCGTTGTCGCTCTCAAGGGCGATACCAACGCTCGCGCCGTACTGCGAGGAACGGCCCTCTATGGCAAGCCTCCCGATATGCGTCCTTATCCTGCTTGCGGCCCCAACGCCTACGTCCACGCCCCCGGAAGGTATGAACACGGCGAACTCGTCTCCGCCAAGCCTGCCTATTACGGCGCCATCGTCCTTGAGCGCGGCCTCTATGGCCCTGGCAACGCGCTTTAGGAACTCATCTCCCATGGAATTGCCGTATATGTCGTTTATTTCCCTGAAGTCGTCCAGGTCGGCCAGCAAAAGCGCTCCGGAGCCGTCGCCTGAGAGACGCGATTCTATTATCGAGATAAAGCCCTTTCTGTTGAGTAACCCGGTAAGCTCGTCCTTCGAATCAAGGGCCAGGTCCAACGCCGAATCCTTCCTTGATGCCGCGTCCTCCATGACCCAGAGACACCTTGCAGCGCCGTCCTGAGCCCTATCGGCTGCGTAAACCGAGGTCATGCAGGCAAACCCCTTCTCCGCCTTCCTCTTAAGGGAAATACGCCTCGAGGCAGAACCTTCCGGCACGACCCATCCTTCTTCCCATGCAATGCCGTCAATGACAAACTCGTCTATCCTTTTGCCGCAGACCTCTCCCTCGACAAACCCGGTCACCGCCTCAAACGCCTTGTTGGCGTACCTGATATGGCCCGTTTCGTCGGTAACGACCATTATATTGCAGTTTTTCTCTATGACCTTGAAAAGATTCTCCATATTCCTATCTTCTGCCATCTTATCCATGTGAAACCAGCCTCCGCAAAATTCCAGTTGATAGACAGAATATCCCCTTTGTGTATGTAAATGCCGCCTATACTGCGGCCTCCTTATCGAGAAGTGCGGCAAACTTCAAAAGCTCATCGGTCACGTTGCCAAGCGCCACTATCTTTTCCGCGCCCCCGAGCTTTATGGCTTCCTTTGGCATTCCGAACACAACGCAGCTTTCCTCGTCCTGCGCCATGGTCCTTGCCCCCGCCTGCCTCATCTTAAGAAGCCCTGCCGCGCCGTCCGCTCCCATGCCGGTCAAAACCGCGCCCACGGCATTTCTGCCGGCGTACTTTGCGACCGAATCGAAGAGCACGTCGACCGAAGGCCTCTGATGAAACACCCTCTCTCCCTGATCGAGCTTCACGTAGTATCTTGCCCCGTCCCTTCTAAGCTGCATGTGATAGTTACCAGGGGCTATCAGGGCCGTGCCCTGTATGACCGCATCCCCGTCCTTTGCCTCTTTCACGTTTACGGCGCAGAGCCCGTCTAGCCTCTCGGCAAAGGCCTTTGTGAACTTCTCGGGCATGTGCTGCACTATGAGTATGCCCGGGGCCGTCGGCGGCATACGCTCCAGAACGAACCTTACGGCCTCGGTGCCGCCGGTCGAGGCGCCGATTGCGATTATCTTATGCGTGCTCTGCGTAAGAGCCGTTCTCTCGCGTATCCTCTCTATAACACGCGGCTTTTCGCTCTTTTCCTCTTCTACCCTCTTCCTTACCTTTGCGGCTGCGGCCCCTTTTACCTTCTCTATTATATCCCTGGATATTACCTCTATCCCTTTTGTTATGTCAAGGCTGGGTTTTGCTATAACCTCGACCGCGCCCTCCTCCATTGCCTCGAGTGTGGTAAGCGCGCCCTTTTGCGTAAGAGAGCTCAGTATTATCACGGGTATGGGATAATACCGCATGAGCTTCTTTAAAAACGTGATGCCGTCCATGCGCGGCATTTCGACGTCCAGCGTTATGACGTCCGGGTTGTACTTGATTATCTTGTCCCTGGCAACGAACGGGTCAGGGGCGCTGCCAACGACCTCTATGGAAGGGTCTTTGGCAAAAACCTCCTTAAGGAGGTTCCTTACCAGCGCGGAATCATCTATTATCAGGACCTTCGTCGGCATTTTCCATTTCCATGGCAATGGCGTTCTTTAGCATCTTGACCTTCACGCCGCCGGTTTCAGTTGACAGTATGAGCTTTCTGCCGTAATTGCCGCCGGTATCGGAAGCAACTATCGGCACTCCAAGCTCCATGACCATATCGAAGGCCACCTTGACGTTCCTTGGCCCGACGTTCACAGGCCCCGTAACGCGCGAGTGTATGGAAGCACCTCCAAACACCTTGGCCTGAATAAGCCTCTTTTCGGCGCCTATGGCAATGACCTTCTCATAAAGCTTCTGTATTGCCACGTTGCCAAACTTCGGCGTAGGAAGCCCCTCGCCGTTCCAGAGCGGCATTATAAAATGGTTTATCCCGCAAACGCGGTGCACAGGGTCTATAAACACGACTGCAACACAGGAGCCGAGTATCGTTGAAACCTGATACGGCTCGCTGTGGGCGAATATCATGCCCGGATACAGATAATGCGTCTTGTCTGCGACAAGTCCGCCATGATCAATCATCTAAATAACCCCTTTATCCCAAAAAAACTTTCTCCGGCAAATCCGGAGTACCTGTTAAAAGAAAAACTCCGTACCGTCCACCGAAACGTTATCAACGCTTTCGGAAAGCATCGCCGGAATGCTCAAGGCAAAGGTGCTTCCCTTGCCGGGCGAGCTCTTTACTATTATATCGCCGCCAAGCATATCGACGGCGGCCTTCGTAACGCTAAGGCCAAGCCCAAGGCCGCGATACTTTTTCGTAAGTCCTACATCGAGCTGCTGGAACCTGTCGAATATCTTCTTCTGGTCCTTTTCGTTTATGCCGATGCCGCTGTCGGTGACGGCAACGACAAGCTTCTCGCCCTCCACGACTGCGGAAACCGCGAGCGTGCCGCCCTCGGAATTGAACACCAGCGCGTTGCTTATGAGGTTCATCACCGCCACGCCAAGAAGTTCCGAATCCAGGTTGGTAAAAAGCGGCTTATCTTCTTCCCTTTCCACCTTTATCTTCTTGTCCTTTACCATGAAGGCAAATCTCTCGAGCTTCTCGCTTATCACGGCGTTCACGTCCACCCTCGACACGTTAAGCTCCACCTCTCCGGCCTCGAGTTCCGCGGCCATGAGGATGTTGTTCATATGAAAATCGAGTATCACGGCCTCCTTGAAAAGTATCCTCGCCATGTTCTTATACATTTCGAGATCCGCGGCATCATTATGGAGCATGCTCTCGGTAAGGGCGATGATGGCGGCCATGGGGTTGTTTATCTCGTTTCTTAATTCGGAGAGGAAGTTGGACCTTGTCTTCTCGCTCTCGATAAGCTTTTTATTGGTCTCCTCCAAATTCCTGAAGGCCCGCTCAAGGTCGTGGTGCGCCTTGTTCTTTTCGTCGAACCTGGCCTTGATGGCGTCCATCAATTCCTGGTTTGACTTGTCCGCGGCGCCGATTTTGGCCCTCACCGCGTCGAGCAGTTCGTTATCGCTTATCTTGTTCATGACCATCTCCTTTTTGTAAAAGTCTGCTATGCCTTCGAATACACGGCCGGGGCAACGTACTTGAAGCCTTTATGCCCTCCGGCAAGCCCCTCTGAATGCCCGAGGAAAAGAAGCCCGTCGGGAGCAAGACACTTATGATACTTATCTAGCACGGCCTGCTGCGTTGCCTTGTCGAAATATATGAGCACGTTCCTGCAAAATATGAAATCAAAGGAATTTCTCGGCGGCATCTCGCCTTCCATCAGGTTCAAGTACTGCACATCCACCATATCCCTTAGATGCTTCTTCACCAGAGCGAACCCCTCCCACCTGCCGGTACCCCTCTTGAATGCCGCCTTGACTATCGATGCGTCGAGCTTTTCGACATGTTCAAGCTTATATATGCCGCGCTCGGCGATTTCCAGAACGCGCCTCGAGACGTCGGTTGCGAGTATCTTTATGTCCCAGCCATGATTGGCGCCTAAGAACTCGCTTATCGTTATCGCTATGGTGTAAGGCTCCTGCCCTGTCGAGCACCCTGCTGACCAGCACCTGATTTTCTTATTCCCGGCCTTTGCCCTTACAGCGGTAAGCGCCGGCAGAAACTGCGTCTTTAAGAACTTGAAGTGGTCTGCCTCGCGGAAAAACGACGTTACGTTCGTCGTTATCGCGCTCGACATGTTCGCTATCTCGCTGCCGTCCAAGTCCTGTTCCTGGAGGTACTTGTAATACTCTCCAAACGATTTCAGCCCGAGCGCGCTGACCCTTTTCCTGAGGCGGTTTTTCAAAAGCTCCCGCTTATGCGAGCCGAGGTTCACGCCGACCGTGTCCTTTATCATGCGGCTTAGACGGTCGAACTGTTCTTCTGTGATTTCTATCTGTTCCATCATTTTTTATAATTTACGCAGGGCCGCCACTGAGGCGGCCCTGCCAAATACGATTAAAGACCTATTGATATGTTAATGCCGCCGTAAACTACCTGCCTGTCGCCGTCGAAGCTAAGCGCCCTTATGGCCCTTCCTGCGTCCTCGCCAAGCGGGAAGCTGTAAGCAACCTTCGGGGTTATGGTTACCTTGTCGTTAACCTTATATGGAAGATTTGCAGAGACCTCGCCATTATAGAGGCCGCTAAAGTCATCGACCTCTCCGTCACCGTCGTAATCGGTCTCCATCAAAGCATTGCCGAAGTTAAAGCCCGCAAGAGCGCCGAGCCCGAAGGAAAGCTTGGAAGTAAGCTCGAATGACTGGCTAATCGCAAGAGAGGCGTACCCGCCCTCGCCAAGGTCTATGTCGTGGTAATATGACAACGTCGGTGCAAGCGGAAGCTTAGAGGCCGAAAGCGTTACGTAAACCTCCTGGGAATCGTAATCAACATCGCCGTCGTCTATGCCGTAGTGTATGAAGCCAAGCGTAAGGCCGATGGGGCCGAGCTCTCTTACATAGCTCGCGGTATAATCGGTCTCTGTCATCTCGCCTCTTTCATTGTCATAATTCGACCAGAGATTGAACGAGTAATGACCGTCATATACTATAGTCGCAGAAGGCTGAATTACGCCTTCGTTGCCTCCGAGGTTCATCCCTCTCCATACGTACGTAGTGAGCCAATCAACAGAGCCAGAGGCCGTTGCCTCTGCCGCAGTCGCAACGCTACTACTTCCAAACATCATCACCACAGCTGCCGTAATCGTTACCAGTGTTCTCTTTAGCATGTTACCAGTATCCTTTCGTATGTGTTTTTAACTGCATTACAAGGCCCGTAAACTTAACGGGCCAAGCCTGTATTCTACGCCTGCTTCTCGCTTACAGATTCCCCTGCAGAGCCCACCATTACAACAAGCTTCTCGACCATGTCCTTAAGGGCATTGGCCTGAGAGGCAAGCTCCTCTGAGCTCGATGCCGTTTCCTCGGAATTGGCGGATATGGCCTGGGTAATCTTATCCAATTCGCCGATTGCCTTTGTCACCTGCCCAAGGCCCTCGCTCTGTTCCTTACTGGCCGTGGATATCTCGCTTACAAGGGCCTGCACCTTCCTGTTGCTCTCTACTATCAGGCGCAGCACATCGCCTGCTCCCTGCGCAAGCCTTGCGCCGTCCTTTGCCTTGTTAACCGAGTTTTCTATAAGAACGCCTGTTTCCTTGGCAGCCTCGCCGGACCTTCTTGCGAGGTTCCTTACCTCTTCTGCAACAACGGCAAAGCCCTTACCGTGCTCGCCTGCCCTGGCGGCCTCTACCGCGGCGTTTAGCGCCAGGAGGTTCGTCTGGAAGGCGATTTCGTTAATGACCTTTATTATATTGGAGACCTCAAAGCTGCTCTGGTTTATTACCTCCATTGCGTTCATCATGTGAGAAACGCTTTCCTCGCCTTTTCTCGCGGTATCAAAGGCAGCGGTCGCGAGCTTACTCGCCTCCTCGGCATTCCCTGCGTTCTGTCTGACCATCGACGATATTTCCTCGACCGATGCGCTTGTCTCCTCAAGAGAACTTGCCTGCTCGCTTGCGCCATTTGAGAGTTCCTGGCTCGCGGAGGTAAGGTGAGTAGCAACATCCGAAACACTCGATGCGCCGCTTCCGAGCTCTCCTACCATTGTTACGAGAAGCTTAATGACCGGATTGACGAAAAACACCCAGCCGAGCACGATTACGGCGACAACGGCCAACAACGAAGCAATAGTTATATAAAAAAATATATTCATGTGCGCCGCTGACTGCGTTTCATATATCACAACGGCCTTGTTCATCTCGTTGGTTATGGCCTGGCTCTGCTCAAGTATCTTCTTATACATCGTGAGATATTCCTGCGAATTGACCTTCTTGGTCACTATCTCGGATAAAAGGTCTTTATATCCGTTCCACATGCTCTCGACCTTTTTTAGCTGCGCCGTGAACTCGGGAACGTCGGATGGCGGCATCGCGTCGAACTTCGTCATGGACAGGTCTGTCGGCGCCTTGCCTCCCTCGATAAGGGCCTTGAGCGTTGCCTCGAAGACCTCGGCCGTCCTATTAAACGAAGCCGCATCGTTTCCGCCCGTCCTTGCAAAAAGCTCCTTGCCGAGCACAACGTCGTCGCTTATCGGGATGCTCACGACAAGTATACCCATCATATCGCCTATCTTGAAATCGCGCTTCGAGCTTTCCCTGTGGCCGTTATGGCAGCTCACGCACCCTTGAACGCTTGCGATATCCGCGGTCGCGTACCTCAAAACAAACTTGCCGTTATATTCCATAAACTCATAATATGGGGTTCCCGGGCTTTTCAGCAACGCCTCGAATGCCGTATTCTCGAACCTGTCTCTAAGGCCCTTATCCTTATTCAAATTCCATTTACTAAGAAGGTCTACCCAATATTCGCCTTTGGCATTAACAACGTCAGAGACCTCTTTTACGAATGTCGCCGGAAGCGGCACCGCGCCCTTTACATGCGCGTACTCCGACCTTGCGGAGAAACCTCCAAGCTCCTTCTCGAGCTTTCCAACGACCGCCTGCGCGTACTTTTTCCTGTCCTCGGCTATCTGAAGCGTTACTATGGAAGCCGCCTTAGTGGCCCCGAACTCCATCTGCCCTGCTATAAGCTCGCTTAAATACTCTTTTGTGAACTTCTGCACGAGCATTCGTTGCCTGCCAGCATAATTCACCAGCTTTGTATCCACCCTCTGATCTGCCGTGGATTTTATGATAATCAACGCGCTGACCACGCTGACTACCATCAAAAGCGCGAACAACACCAGAAACTTCTTCTTAAGCGTCCACTTCATTGTTGTCTTTCTTACCCTCCTAGTTGTTTTTCACTCTTGATGCACAACGCTTTCAATATGCTATGCCGGCCTGCGCCGGCACATAGCGCGGCGTCAATCGGCGAAAAACACGGATTCAGGAGTGTTATATCCCATTTCGCCCCGCGCTCTCTCTGTCTTTTTTACGGACAAAGAGAGCATTCGGGCGCGAAACGTCATTTTACATTACCCTCAAGGAGCCCTTAGAACTCCTTGAACTCGTCCTCGTCGTTCATGGGTATCTTCTTATCCATCATGGCCTTTGTCTTCTCAAGGCCATGCGTCTCTAAAGCGCCCTTGCCATTGCCTTTCTTCTGGGCTGCAACAGTCTTGTCTTCCTTTGCTCCGCCCTTCTTTATCACGTTATGGAGTGCCGATACGGCCGTCTTCCTGGCCCTTGTGGTAAAGCCCGTGCTTGAGGAAGCGTCGCCGCCCCTGTTACCCGAGCCGCCGGAACCGCCGACTATCTCGATAAGCGTTACAACCATGTTCTTTAATCCGTCGGACTGCGCCGAGAGCTCCTCTGCTGCGGATGCGCTTTCCTCGCTTGTCGCGGATATGGACTGCGTTACCTCGTCCATCTGGCTTATGGCCTTTGTCACCTGGTCAAGGCCGTCGCTCTGCTCTTTGCTTGCAGCGCTTATCTCGCTTACAAGGTCCTCGACCTTCTTCGAGTTCGTGACGATATCCTTTAGAACAGTGCCTGCCTCGCTTGCCCTTTCCGAGCCGTCCTTTGCCTTTGTGACCGACTGCTCGATAAGCCCTGCGGTCTCCTTTGCCGCCTCGGCAGACCTTCTTGCAAGGTTCCTCACCTCTTCTGCAACGACTGCGAAGCCCTTGCCGTGCTCGCCTGCTCTTGCCGCTTCTACTGCGGCGTTAAGCGCCAGGAGGTTCGTCTGGAAGGCGATCTCGTTTATGACCTTTATTATCTTCGAGACCTCTTCGCTTCCCCTGTTTATGTCCACCATGCTCTGGATCATGCTCTCAACCGTCTTTGCGCCCTTTTCCGCCGTCTCTCTTGCGGATATGGCGAGTTGGTTTGCCTGGTTCGAGTTATCGGCGTTCTGCTTGACCATGGAGAATATCTCTTCGAGCGATGCGCTCGTTTCTTCGATAGAGGAGGCCTGCTCGCTAGAGCCCTGAGAGAGCTGCTGGCTCGATGCTGAAAGCTGCTGCGATGCCTCTGCGACCTGCGAAGAGCCCTCGCCGAGCTGGTCTATTATCTTGTTTAGCGGCTTTGCAATCGAGCGCGCAACAAAGAACCCAAGTGCCGCGACTATAGCCGTTATCACGAGTATTACGATTATGGTTATGTATTGAAGCGTCTTAAGGGAGGCAAATGCCTCTGCCTCATCGACCTCGGCTATTATGCCCCACTTGAGCTCTTTTATGGTAATCGGCGCATAGGCGCTAAGCACAAGAGCGCCCCTATAATCCGGGATAATATGCACGCCGTCCCTGCCGTTTAAGGCCTCCTCCGCGCTCTTTGTATCTATCTTTAAGTTTAAGATACCGGTATCTTCCATATCTATCTGGGTTATCACGTCCTGGCTAATGTTACTGTCCTTTAGTGCCGCAAGGAACCCGGACTTATTTTCGAGAAAGAACCTCGATTCGCTCCTTAGAGTCTTATCAGTGCCTACGAGGTAGACCTCGCCCGAATCCCCGAGCCCGACTCCCTTCCAATTCTTCCCAAAGGCCATCTTCTCGCTTATGGTGCCAATTGGGAGCTGGAATATGAGCACCGCTATCATCTTATCGCCCTCGAACACAGGCGAGCCGGTAAAGGCCGCGGCAACCGTGTAGCTTGGAATATAGGCACCAAACGGAGATATCTCGAAATCCCCTTTCGCGTTCGCGGCTATGGCTTCCTTAAAGACCTCGGCAATGCCGGAGTCCGTGTACGGGCCGTTCTTCAGGTTCGTGCCGAAGTCGATTTCCTTTGCCGTCGAATAGAACACATTGCCTGTCTCCGGGTCTGCCATGAACACGTCGTAGTACCCATAAGACTCCATGAATGTCCTGATTGCCGGATGATATATGGCATGCGCGCGGCTGTAGTAGCTGCCATCCTCGGCCTTCATGAGGTTGCCTTTCTTTCCAAGGCCGTTATTGTTATTGGATATGTAATTATACTGCGCCACTACGGCGTTCTTATCCGCAGGGATAAGGCCGTCTATGTTTATCTTATCGGTGGTTCTTTTCTTTAGCTCGGAGGCAAAGTCGCTCGTATAATACCCCTTGACCGCATCGCGGTATCTCCTTAGCGTTTCCTCCGTTGCCCGAACGTCCGTGGCATACTGGTTAAAACCCTTCTTAAGCTCCCTTGCCGCCTCGACAAAGGTCGGGTTCTGGGCAGTTGCCGTTATATCGCCCTCACGCTCGGCAAAGTACCCGATGACCTCGCTCTTCTTGGCTTCCCTAAGAGAGATGAGCTGGTTCTGGGCAAGGTCGGTAAGAGACTTACTCGAATTAAAGTAGCTTATCAGCACCGCTATTACCATGGGCACGAGTCCCACGAGCAAAAACAGCGTAATCAGTTTTACGTTCAATGACATTTTCTGCAACATGTATTATATCCTCCGTATTCGCGTTATTAAGAGCGCATTATCAAGATGAACTTCCGTCCGTATATTATAAAGAAAGCCCTTTTGCTTTCGCCTTGTTGGGGACTTGCCCCGTTTAGTTGCCAGCGCTTCCGGAAAGCTCCTCGACCATATGGAGTTCCTCGGCAGAGAGCACCCTCTCTATATCGAGAAGGATTTTCGCCTTTTTGCCGGTCTTGCACATGCCGTAGATATAATCGGTCCTGACCTTCACGCCAAAGCTCGGCGCCGGGTCTATGTCGTCGCTCTTGATGTCGAGCACTTCGAGCACGGTGTCGATGATAACGCCCATCAGCACGTTCTTCACATCCACGACTATGATGCACGTTTCTTCTGTGTAGCTCGTCTCCTTAAGGCCAAACCGTAGCCTTAAGTCTATTACCGGTATTACCTTGCCCCTTAGATTGATGACCCCCTTTACGAAATCCGGGGTCTGAGGCACGGGCGTGATGTCGATGATGCCGATTATCTCGCGCACCCTCAAGACCTCGACCGCGTACTCTTCGCCGAAAAGCTGGAAGCTTAGGAACTTGCCTCCGCTTATCTGCTCCGAGCGTCCTCCCTCCGTCTGTTTCATCTCCGCGTTCATGTTTTACCCTCCTTCGTTTGTAGTACGGTTAATCCCTTAGCCTATGGTAATGTCCATAAGCCCGCTTATATCCAGAATAAGCCCTACCCTGCCGTCCCCGAGGATAGTGCACCCGGAAACGCCCTTTACTCCCTTTAGCATGTCGCCAAGGCTCTTTATGACGACGTGCTGGTTGCCGATGATATCGTCAACCATGATGCAGCACCTTCTGCCCTCGCTCTCGACCAGTATGAGGATCGCCTCGTCAGGCCTTTTCCTCGCGCCCGGTATCGCGTAGAGCTCATGGAGCTTAACAAGCGTGTGGAAGGCGTCTCGCACCTTAACAACCTCGCCCCTCGAGTCCACGTTCGTTATCTCGTTTAGCGCGGGCCTGAAAGACGTTTCTATGGAAAGTGTCGGGATTATGTACCTCTCCTCGCCGACTCTGACGAGCATGCCCTCGATGATTGCGAGCGTTAAAGGAAGCTTTATCGTAAAAGTAGAACCCTTGCCAAACTCTGTCGAGACCTCGACCTTGCCCCTTAGGTTCTCGACCCCGCGCTTTACGGCATCTAACCCAACGCCCCTGCCGGATATGGAGGTTATCTCCTCTGCGGTAGAGAACCCCGGCTCGAATATAAGCGAGATGACCTGCTGGTCGCTAAGCCCGGCATCGGTCGTTATGAGCCCCTTTTCGATTGCCTTCTTGGCAACGCGCTCTCTCGATATGCCCTTGCCGTCGTCCTTTACCTCTATGACGACGTTACCGCCCCTGTGAAAGGCATTCAGTTCGACCTTGCCCTTGGCATCTTTCCACGCAGCCGCCCTGTCAGCGGGCTTTTCTATGCCGTGGTCAACGCAGTTCCTTATAAGGTGCATTAGCGGGTCGCCTATTTCGTCTATTATGGTCTTATCGACCTCTGTCTCTTCTCCGAATATCGTAAAGTCGATTTCCTTGCCAAGCTCCTTCGATACATCCCTTGCAACGCGCGAGAGCTTCTTGAAGGTCTGCTCGAGCGGAAGCATCCTCATGCCCATGACCATGTCCTGGATGCCGCTTGTTATGCGAGTAAGCTGGGCGATGTTTCTGTCGAGCCTCGTATCGGAAACACCCATTATGGCAAGGTCCTGTGTTACCTGCGACTGCGCAATGACGAGCTCTCCGACCATATCGACGAGGTTATCGAGCCTTACCGGGTCTATTCTAAGCGCCGCGGCCCCGCCCCTGGCGTCCTGACGCCTTTCCATGACGCGCACGCCGCCGCTTGACGCGGTAGACGCCGTGGCGCTAACGGTCTGCTCGAGAATTTCCCTTGTGACGACTCCTACGTCAAGAAGCGCCTCTGCAAGGGCGAAGCTCCTTACGTCTGCGCCCTTACGCCTTGAATCTATAAAATCGGTTATGGCCTTGTCTACGTGGGAGGTGAGCACACTCTTTATTTCGTCGAGCGCGGCATCGAGCCTGCCGACATCTTCCACCTTAAGAGCCGCGCCCTCGACATACACGTTCTCCATTATCATGCAAAGCGGCGAAGATATGGACTCCAAATCCCGAAGCCCGAGCACCGAGGAGGTGTCGCAGATGTTGTGGAAGAAGCGGTAAACCTTTTCAAGAGATTCTCTATCCGACGGCTCGTTTGCAAAGAATATAAGATTATCCCTGACCGCCTGTATGCCTTTCTCTATTTCCGTGCGGAAGGCATTGATGGTCTTTTTCTTTACCTCGTCCTCAACGCTTGCCGCTCCGCTCTCCTCTGTCCAGAACGGGTCCGCCTCTATTCCAAAATGCTCTGTCAGCTCCGCAGGAGTAAGCTGATGGAACGAGACCTCGCCCATGCCCGCGGCAACGTCGAAGAGGGCGCTTACCTCCCTGACCCCGAGTTTCGAGGCATACAGCGCGCATACCTTGCCAAAATACAAGTGCGCGGGGTCGAGGTCGGCAAGCTTTGGCACCTCGTCCCAGATAACATTCGCGGCAAGAAGCTCTCCGTCGGAGCCAAGCCCCTTAAAGAACCTTAGCGGGTCAACGCCGCTCTTCATGCACTCTTTATCGAAATCTATGCAAATCTGGTAGAGCCGTAGTCCTATCTCGACAGATGCCTTGACCTTGTCCTTTGCAATTGCGGCCTTGTTGGCCATGAAGTCCGCGTCTACGCCGCAGTCCTTGATGGCAACGCCGCCGGACTCTGCCTCTGCCCCTGCCTCCGCAGCCGGCAAAAACCCCTTTATCTTGGATTCGAGAACCGCGAAGTCGTAGGAATCCACCTGCTCCCCGGCCTCTACCCGCTCATAGGATAATTTGGTGTAATCGAGGCACTCGAGAAGAAGGTCTATAATCTCTGTTGTTACCGTAAGCTCGCCGCTTCTTAAATAATCGAGGAGGTCTTCCTGCGCGTGCGTGAAATGCTCGAGCGCCTTGTGCCCGTAAAGCCCCCACGAGCCCTTAAGCGTGTGGACGCGCCTGAAGATGGTATTGAGTATCTCCAGATCCGACGGGCTCTTCTCAAGGTCCAAAAGAAGAGAGTCCAAGGCCTCGAATATCTCGTTAGCCTCTTTAGCTATAGCGTCTTTAAGCCTGTCAATCTCTGTAGCCATATACCCTGGTTTTAAAAATAGTATTTTTCGAAATTGCGCGGCCCGCAGCACTTATATCAAATCAAGATACCCCGGGGGCGCAAACCGGCTGCACAACCTTACGGACAAACCTTTTTTACGGTAGCTATGAGCTGATCGGGCTTAAACGGCTTCACGACCCACCCGGTTGCCCCGGCCTTCTTGCCTTCTTCCTTTTTCTCCGCCTGAACTTCGGTCGTAAGGACGATTATCGGCGTATAGGTGTATTTCGCGTTCTTTCTCACCTCGCCTATGAACGTAAGACCGTCCATGTTGGGCATGTGCACGTCGGTAATGATGAGATGCACTTTTTCGAGCCCCTTCAACTTTTCGAGCGCATCCATGCCGTCTACCGCGGTGACGACCGTGTACCCGAACCTCTCGAGTGTGGTGGATATTGTCCACCGCATGACCTCGGAGTCGTCGATTGCCAGAATAGTCCTTGCCATTTTTCCTCCTCCTACTGTTTGATACGAAACGCCGCTTATCTCTCCACCCGATGTCAACATGAGCACACCTCCACTGGTCACAGTAACGAGAACGAGAACAACCCACCGTCGCCACAACAACAAAAAATCAAAACGGCGCGAAAGGAAAACCGCGCCGTCAAAAAACTAGATACTAAGGCACATTAACTTGAATTCTTCCTGGACAGTAGGCCGTAAGCCGCTTCCGGAAAAAACCAACGTGTCGAATGTGGCCTTTGCGCTGATAACTACCTGTATAGCGGGGGTTGAAAGGGACTCGACCGATGACAGGTCGAGGTTGACACTTGTGACACCTTTACCTTGAAGCTCGAGAAGTGCGTTTCTCAAGTCAAGCGCGTCGTAAATGTCTATCTCCGAGCCTTCGAAGATAACAGTATTTTCTTCTACCTTAATGCCCATAACATCCCACAGTCGCCGCAGTAAATTTGCCAAAGCAAAATAGAACAGTCGCGTTGTATTATAATAATTGCACGATTTACGCTTTGTCGTAAACGCGCAATGCAGTCATGGTCACGAAAGTAAAACAGCAAAATAAAAAACTACTCAAAAAGGCAAGGGATAATTATACAACCTTATCTACATTTGTCAAGTCTCAAAAAAGGCTGTACTTGAATTGATTCTAAAACCACGATAAAATGCTTTACAGGCATTGCACATACGAAGATTTTGAAAAAAACTTTTTTATTTTTGCCGCATATAACGACCCGGGATCTGCCGCATAGCATGCGAAATACGGCCATAAAAAAACAAAAAACCGGTTTTACGCCGCATCCGGAACTAAAACGCCGCTTGGACGGGCTCTACAAGACCTACGGCAGCGAGTATCTCGCCTCCGACCCGCTCTATTTTCCGCGGCTCTTTAAGGCCGACAAAGACCGCGAAATAGCAGGACTTATCGCAGCCTCGCTCGCATACGGACGGGTTGCGCAAATCAAGAAAAGCATCTCGAGCGTGCTTGACATAATGGACAACGAGCCTTATGCTTTTACCATGGCTTTTGACCCGAAACGAGGTCAAAAGCTCTTCTCCGGCTTTAAGCACCGCTTCAACGATTCGCGCGACATCTCGTGCCTCATATATTATGCCAAACAGATGATAAAAAACTCTGGCTCCATAGGCGGCTTTTTCAAGGAGGGAGTTCTATCGAAAAACGAGGACATGAAGGCGTCTCTATCCTCCTTTGTAAAATATACGCTTACACTCGACTCCGAGCCCATATACGGCAGAAAAAAACTTCCTGAAAAGGCCGGTGTGCGTTTCTTTTTTCCGTCCCCGGAGGACGGCAGCCCGTGCAAGAGGCTAAACCTCTATCTTAGGTGGATGATACGAAAGGACGACGGCCTGGACTTCGGTATATGGAAGTTCATCGAGCCCTCGAAGCTCATTATGCCGCTCGATACCCACGTTGCGCGCATCTCGCGGCTCCTCGGGCTAAGCAAAGCCCCGGCAGCCTCCTGGCGCATGGCAGAGGAGGTAACTGCCGCGCTAAGAACGCTCGACCCCAGGGACCCTGTGAAATACGACTTCTCGATTTGCAGGCTCGGGATACTTAGCGAGTGCCCGAGCAAAAGAGACGTTAAAAAATGCGGCCTCTGCGGCATCAAAGACGTCTGCATCGTAAAGTAGGCGCCAACTTACGCATTGACAGCTGCGCTTATTGTAAGGTAACATCCTGATAAGACAATAAAACCATGCGCATACAAGAAGCATACGACCTTATAAAGGGCGACTTTGCCATTGCCGAAGAGGGCCTTGCAAAGAACCTCACCAGCGGCATGCACCTGGCCGACAAGGTGGCGACCTACGTCTTGAAGAACGGCGGCAAGCGCATAAGGCCGCTAATACTGCTTCTCTCGAGCCGCATGGCAGGCTACGACGGAAGTAAGCACACGGACATGGCCGTGGTCGTCGAGTACATACACACCGCCACCCTTCTCCACGACGACGTGGTCGATAGCGCCGAGAAACGGCGCGGCAAGCCGTCTGCGAACGTCGTTTGGGACAACTCAACGAGCGTGCTTGTCGGCGACTACCTTCTCTCTCGCGCATTTTCAGTTGCAGTAACGGCCGAGAGCCTCGAGATACTCAAAGTCCTTGCCGAGACAACGGCCCTGATGGCCGAGGGCGAGGTGCTGCAGCTCGTAAAGATGGCCGACCCCGGCATAACCGAGGACGACTACTTAAGAATAATCACATCGAAGACTGCTGCGTTATTCTCGGCCTCGTGCCGAATACCTGCCATACTTGCGGCAGCGGACAGGGAAAGGAAAAACGCCCTTGCCTCCTACGGCATGAACCTCGGGGTAGCGTACCAGCTCGTTGACGACTCCCTTGATTACGTCTCTACAGACGAGAACATGGGCAAACCCACGGGCAACGACCTTAAAGAGGGCAAGCTCACGCTCCCTCTAATAAAGGCCTACAGGGACGCATCGGAGAGGGAAAAAGCAGTCATAAGAAACGTGCTCGAGACAAACGGGGTTCCTGTTAAGCGCGACGTGGAAACGGTCTTCGAGATAATAAAGGAATACCGCGGCACAGAGAGAACGCTCGAACTTGCAGAGGCCAGGATAAAAGCGGCAAAGGCCGCATTGGACATCTTTGCCCCGACCCCGGAGAAGGCAGCGCTCGAGGCTGTTGCCGACTTCGTACTTCAAAGAAACCACTAAGACGCGGGCAATGGAATGCCGGCGAAAACTTCCTCCAAAGACACATCCGAAAAAGCGCAAAAAATACTTGCCGCGCTGAAAAAAGAAATCGCTGGCGCAAAAATCGCCCTTGCCTTCAAGACCCCTCTCGAACTGCTTATCGCGACAATCCTCTCGGCCCAGTGCACGGACGAGCGCGTAAACAAAACAACTCCGGAGCTCTTTAAAAAATATAAAACCGCCAAGGACTACGCGGCAGCGGACATAAAGGAACTGGAAAAGCTGATTTCGTCAATCAACTTCTTCAGGAACAAGGCAAAGTCCATAAAGGCCTGCGCGCTAAAACTTGTCAGCGATTTTGGCGGCAGCGTGCCAAAATCAGTCGAGGAACTGACAACACTCCCGGGGGTAGGAAGAAAGACCGCGAACGTGGTGCTCGGCTCTGCCTACGGCATACCGGCGCTTGCAGTGGACACGCATGTAAAGAAGGTAACGCAGCGGCTCGGGCTTACAGCAAACGACGACCCGGACAAGATAGAGGAAGACCTCTGCGCCCTGATACCGGAAAAGCTATGGACAGACGCAACCACCCTCTTCATACTGCACGGCAGAAAAACATGCAAGGCAAAGAACCCTCTTTGCGAAGAATGCGCCGTAACCGCGCTTTGCGATTATTATAAAAAGGCCTGAGCAACCAGACAAAAGAGACGCGGCCTAAAAACCGTATTCCTTTTCAACGCGGCAGACGCGCACTTTGAAAGATTTGTACCACTTCGGCGCCATCTCCTGCACGGCCTTATGCTCGGCATTGGCCTTCCACGCGGCTATGGATTCCAATGACTCCCAGTACGATACCGATATGCCGACATCCTGCCTTGCCGTCTCGAAGCCCAGAAAGCCGGGCTGAGTTTTCGCAAGCTCAAGCATTAGCGAAGCTGCACTGGCGTAACCGTTGTCGCCGTCTTTTCTTACGGAGGTGAAGATAACGGCGTAGTAAGGAACGCGCTTAGGAGGACTCACTGAAACCTTCCTTAATTCTTGGCAAACGCCAAAGAACTAGTAACGCCCATACATTGAATAATAAGCATAACCCTATCCATGCATACTGACTACGTCTTCTTTTCTTTGCCATAAAAAAACCGATTACCGCCGAAGGCACCGCAAAAAGCAACAGCCCCACCATATTCACAACCTTAAACTTCCACTCATCCATTAACCTGATTTTTTCGATAAGTTCCGCAACATATCGTGCCCCACCGAAATAAAACCCCCATAAACCCATCCCCAAAAACAGCGCTACAAAAAGACCTGCAATCCAAATTCCTCTATTTTTGGGCATGAATTTTACGTTATTCATCACACACCACTATCGTTTACCATCTCGAACCGTCAAGTTTTGTGCCAAGCAAGCCACCTAACATTATTCAAAGCGGCAAGTTGGCCGTCAGGCGAGGCGCGCAAAATTTTTGACCGCAGGCGTATTTTGTAATACGTCGAGGATCAAAAATTTTTGCGCAACGAAGCATCACGGCCAAATCGCCGCTTTGCTACAAGAGAAACTTTCCGGCATCTATAATGACAATCTCGCGGCCGTCCTTTGTAACGACCAGCGTCGGAGAAAAATAGACAAAATCCTGATGAAACGGCACCCGTACCGTGCCGCCGAAGGTGGAGTTGTCGCCAAATGCTATATGTATGGTGCCAAGTATCTTCTCGCTCTCGAGCACGTTTGCCGGGTTCACGGCCTTTTCATTCGTGCCAACACCCAGCTCCGCTATATTGCCGAATAACGGGTTCTTTGCAAACGCAGAGCGAAGCTCCTCTACATACGGCTCGTCACCCTCGACCTTAACGGCCCTGCCTTCTTTCACAGTCACCTTTATCGGAGACGCGAGCTTCCTTGTCGGCGCCCATTCGATAACGAGCGTACCCTCTGCCGTGCCCTCTACCGGCGCTGCAAAGGCCTCACCGGCAGGAAGGTTACTGAAAGACCCTGGAGCGGTGATAATCCCGGTATCAGGCTTTACAGGGCGGCCTTTTATGGAAAACGTAATGTCAGTTCCGTTTTTGCTCTTTACGTTTACCTTATCCGCGCCTATCATAGTATCCGCAAGCTTTACTGTACGTTCGTTTATCTTTGCCCAGTCCGCTGTCATCACGCCCGAGAGCATGGACTCTTCAAATAGCGGCATGCTCGCGTACCTGATGCCTGCGAAGCGGTTACATAGGTCGCGAAACTTCGTATGGCTTGTGGAATAATTGGGGAGCGCGACGATGCAATTCACTGCCTCTGCCTTATGCTCTGCTATCACGTCCTCGGCCTGTTTAATTGCCTCGGGGGTTGCGGTCTTTTTTAGAAGCGGCCCGAGTATACCGGCCATCTCGAGCTTCTTTGCGGCGTTTACGCCAAATGCCGCCTTCCAGATGCGGGCCGGGGGCTCTGTGCCGTGGCTCCCTGTTGAAGGGAACTCAATATACTCGACTGCCGCGAACTTTTTCCCTGCCTCTGCTATAAGAGCGGCAACGCGGCGCGAGCCCTCGCGCCTCTCCCGTTCATCGGTGCCGATATTTTCTTCGTCCCGGACAATATCCGAGAACACGAGCACGCGCTCGGTTTTCTTGACGCCGAGGTTCACGGTAAATATGTTGTCTATTGCTATAGCCGCGTTCTTATCCATACCAAAAACTATATCCGCGCCGCTTGTTTTTGTCAACACAATCGCGCCGTAAAGAAAAATCGATAAAAAACCTTTTGACATCCGTGCTGCATCTGGTAAGATTTTTTCTCTACAAAAAGAAAGGCAGCAGCATCGGCAAACATGGAACTCCTGAAAACCCCCTTATACGAAGAACACAAAAGGCTAAAGGCCCGCATGGTGCCCTTTGCCGGGTTCGAGATGCCGGTACAGTACACGGGCGTAATAGAGGAGCACACGGCAGTAAGGGAAAAGGCCGGGCTCTTCGACGTAAGCCACATGGGCGAGATAGAGATATCCGGGGAAAGGGCACTCGAGGCGGTGGAGCTACTTACCACCAACAACGCCACCTCCATAAAAAATAACCAGTGCCAGTACAGCATCCTCTGCAACCCCGAGGGCGGCGCTGTGGACGACATAATAATATACCGCTTTAACGAGCATAAGTTCATGTTCTGCGTAAACGGCTCGAACGCGGCAAAGGCCCTTCTATGGATACAGAAGATGGCAGCGAAGTTCACGACCGTTAAGGACCTAAGCTCCTCGTACGGACAGATAGCAATACAGGGCCCGCTTTCGGAAAAGATACTTTCAAAGGCGCTTGGCATGGACCTCTCGGGCCTTAAATACTTCCGCTTCATGACAACTGCGGCAAAGCCCTTTACCTCTGAGGCCATAATATCGAGAACCGGCTACACCGGCGAGGACGGCTTCGAGATATATCTCTCAACTGCCGACACTCCTATGCTCTGGAGGCTTCTCCTTGAAACAGGCTCACCCATGGGGCTTATGCCATGCGGCCTTGGGGCAAGGGATACACTAAGGCTCGAGGCAGCGCTCCCTCTCTACGGCAACGAACTCGACGAAGTGACCACTCCCGTGGAGGCCGGGCTTACGCGCTTTATAGATATCAATAAGCACGGCTTTGTCGGCAGGGACAAGCTCTCAAAGCAAATAGCAGAAGGCCCGGGTAAAAAACTCGTTGCCATCGAGATGATAGAGGACGGCATCCCGAGGACAGGCTACAGGGTGCTTACAAAGGACGGTTCTCCTTGCGGTAAAATTACAAGCGGGACATTTTCGCCGACACTTAAGAAGGCCATAGCCCTTGCGTACGTAAGCGCCGACGAAGCGGCAATAGGCACAAAGCTTGCCATAGAAATCCGCGGCAAGGCAAAAGCGGCTACAGTATGCAAACTGCCCTTCTACAAAAGGGCAAAGGCCGTGTAAAGGGATTTTTTCGGACGAGTGATTTTTTATTTGATTTCCGTTTTGGTTTGGACTAAGCTAAAAAGCACACGAAGAAGCGAGTAAACTGCAGCAAAAAGCAAGGAGGAGTTGCACAATGGATTTTCCGAAAGATTTGAAGTACACCAAGGAACACGAATGGGTCCGCGAGGAGGGCGATGTCGTGGTAATCGGCATAACCGATTACGCGCAGGACTCGCTCGGTGACGTCGTATTCGTCGAGCTTCCGGAAGAGGGCGCAAGCCTCACGGCCAGCGAGCCGTTTGGAGTGGTAGAATCGGTCAAGGCGGTTTCCGACCTCTACAGCCCGATAAACGGCACGGTCCTCGAGGTAAACGACGCGATAGTCGACAGCCCCGAGACCATAAACGACGACCCGTACGGCGAGGCATGGATGCTCAAGGTTGAGCCGGCCGACAAGAGCGAACTAAAGGATCTTCTCTCGGCAGACGAGTACAAGGCCTACGTCGAAGAAGAAAAATAACTTGGCAAGCAAGACAGTAACCCCCTACATCCCGCACACCGAGGGCGACATCCGCCGCATGTGCGAGGCCGCAAATGTCGGCTCGATAGACGAGCTCGTAAAGAGCGTTCTTCCCGAGAAGCTTCGCTTAAAAAGCGGCCTTAAGCTCCCCAAGGGACTAAGCGAGCAGGAACTAAAGGCGCATGTCGAAGGCGTTTCGTCGAAGAACAAGGGCGCAAACGCAATCAAATCATTTCTTGGCGCAGGCGCGTACAACCACTATTCTCCGGCAGCGGTAAACCACATATTACTCAGGTCCGAGTTTTTTACCTCGTACACGCCCTACCAGCCCGAGGCAAGCCAGGGCACGCTGCAGGCGATATTCGAGTACCAAACACTTATCTGTCAATTGACGGGGATGGACATCTCAAACGCCTCCTTATATGATGGCGCCAGCGCTACTGCCGAGGCAGCCCTCATGGCACGCCGCGTCACAGGCAGAAACAAGGTCGTTATAGCAGGCTCGGTGCATCCGGAGTACCGCGAGACCACACGCACATACCTCTACGGCAGCGATGAAACGCCTCTCGAAGCCCCCTTTGACACAAAAACAGGATTACTTGACATAAAGGCTGCAGAGGCGGCACTTGACGACGCCGCATGCCTCATCATACAGAGCCCGAACTTTTTCGGGACAATAGAAAATGTAAAAGAGCTTGCCGAACTCGCGCACTCGAAAGGCGCGCTGCTCGTAGTGGTCATATCAGAGGCCCTTTCCATGGCGTTTCTAACGCCAGCAGGAGAGCTTGGCGCTGACATAGTGGTCGGCGACGGCCAGTCGTTTGGCAACGCCCTTTCCTACGGCGGGCCTTACCTCGGGTTCATGGGCCTAAGCGGCAAGTTTACGCGCCAGATGCCAGGGCGCGTTGTCGGCGAAACGGTAGACAAGACCGGCAAGCGAAGCTTCTGCCTGACTTTCGCAACAAGAGAGCAGCACATCAGAAGGGAAAAGGCCACGTCCAACATCTGCACAAACCAGGGGCTTGCGGCCCTTGCGTGCTCGGTGTACCTGGCGCTTCTCGGGAAAACAGGGCTCATGGAGCTTGCCTCGCTAAACATCGACAAGGCCGAGTTCCTGAAGAAAAAACTTAGCGCCATCAAAGGCGTTGAAATAGCATTTTCCTCCGACACCTTTAACGAATTCGTCATAAGAACAAAAAAGAACCCGGAAGTAATACTTGCCGCGCTAAAAAAGAAAAACATCGTCGGCGGCCTGGCGCTAAAGAGGTTTTACCCTGAAATGAAGAGCCACATCCTCGTTACCGCTACGGAGATGAACACCGCAGCAGATATCGAGGAATTCGCGCGCGAACTGAAAAGGGTTTCGTAAGCATATGGGCAAACTGCTTTTTGAAAAAACATCCAAAGACCGCAGGGGCGTCGAGCCTGTAGCACCGGACGTGCCGCGCTCAAAAGCGTCGTCGCGCCTTAAGGGGCTCATGCGCGAAGACATCGCCGGGTTCCCGGAGCTTGGCGAGGTGGATGTTGTACGCCACTATACGCTTCTCTCGAGAAGGAACTTCGGCGTTGACTCGAACTTCTACCCGCTTGGCAGCTGCACCATGAAGCACAACCCGAAGATAAACGAGGACCTCTGCCGCCTTCCGGGCTTTGCCGCGCTGCATCCGTATTCTCCGGAAGATTTGTCGCAGGGCGCGCTCGAACTGATGAGCAGGCTCGAAGGTTACCTTTGTGAGGTAACGGGCATGGACGCCGTAACGCTGCAGCCTGCCGCAGGCGCGCACGGCGAGTTCGCCGGAATGCTGCTTATAAAGAAGTACTTCGAGGATAAAAAGGAAAAAAGGACAAAGGTCCTTATCCCGGACACTGCGCACGGCACAAACCCGGCAAGCGCAAACCTTGCGGGGTTCAAGGTCGTAAAGATATCGTCGGAGGGAAGCCCTGTCATAACCACAGAGAGCATCAAAAAGGCCATGGACAAAGAGACCGCGGCCCTGATGCTTACGAACCCCAACACGCTTGGGCTTTTTGAAGAACATATAATGGAGATCGCCGAGGTCGTGCACTCCATGGGAGGGTTTGTTTACTGCGACGGCGCTAATCTTAACGCCCTCATGGGGCTTGCGAAGCTCGGGGCAATGGGCGTGGACCTCGTGCAGCTCAATTTGCATAAGACCTTCTCGACCCCGCACGGAGGAGGAGGCCCGGGCTCAGGCCCCCTTGCCGTAAAGAAAAAGCTCGAGCCGTACCTGCCGGTGCCGAGGATAATTGAAACAAAGGGCAAATACTCGCTGAAATTCGATTCGAAGAAAACAATTGGCCGCATGAAGGCCTTCTACGGCAACTTCGCCATGATGGTGCGCGCGTATTCATACATAAGGCGCATGGGCCCGGAAGGGCTAAAACGCGCAAGCGAAACGGCCATACTCTCGGCCAATTACATAAAGGAAAAGCTCAAGGGAGACTTCCACCTCCCCTTCGACAGGCCATGCATGCACGAATGCGTGTTCACGCATAAGAGACAGGCTGAAAAGGGTGTGGTGACGCTCGACGTCGCAAAGGCCCTCATAGATAAGGGCATACACCCGCCGACAGTCTACTTCCCGCTCGTAGTCGATGGCGCGATAATGATAGAGCCAACAGAGACCGAGAATATAGAGACCATAGACTGCTTCATACGTGCCATGCAGGATATCGCAAAAAGAGCGGAAACAGACCCTGAGTCCCTTAAAAACGCCCCGAAGACAACCGGCACGGAGAGAGTCGACGAGACAAAGGCCGCAAGAGAGCCTGTGCTTCGCTGGAGTAAGAAGGCCTAACGCCCGGGCACTGGCGCTACGAGCCTGTACTCGAAGTTCCCGTTTATCTGTATATCCTCGACATCGAAATCCTTTGGAAAGGGATTAAAAGGCGCCGCGAGCTTTATCGCCGTAACCGCAGCGTCATCGAGCCCCGGATAATTGGACGACCTTACGACCTTAACATCCTTTACCGCGCCGTCCTTGCCTATCACGAATACTACGGAAAGAGCCCCCTGCTCCCCTCTCTGTATCGATGCCCCGGGATACTCCCAGTAAAGCTCTATCCTGCGTTTTAGGTTCAGCATATAACGCTGGTACTTGCTTTCCCCGGTATTTAGACTAAGCGTCTTACCGGTCTCTCCCTTATGCTCCGAGGCCTCGTACTTTCTCGATAGCTCGGCAAGGCGCGTATCGGTCGGGAACAGCACGGGCGCGTTCTTTTTCTTTTCCCTGGAAGCGGTCTCTTTGGATGGCATGTCGCCGGGCTTTACGGGCTTTGCCTCAGCAGAGCCTTCGGCAGGCCTTGCCTCTGAAAGAGCGCGGGATGGGGGAGGTGTTGGCGAGGCCTTGGACTTGTGCGGCACGGTCTCCTTTGTAACGGTATTGTCCCTGTCGGCAACATACTTAACCTTATCGGGCCTGATGTTTTTACCTGCGGCCTGCGGCGGTATATCCACGACCTCTACGACTACAGGAGGTTCAGGCGGCCTGGGCGCTGCAGGAAAAAGCCAGGCCGCAGGCAACAGCCCTTTTGGGGTAAAAAAGGCAAGGTAGGCGATGAGCGCGTGCGCCACAAGGGAGGCGGCAAAGTACGCGCCGAATCTATCGAACGTTTTGGTTGACATCCGGCGCCCTTCCGTCTATATTGACACTATACGCACGCCTGTTTTTAAAAAGCACGGCTGCTCAAAAAATACGGAGCCAATATAATGCCCAATATCGGCATTTGGGAACTGATCCTCATAGTAGTAATAATACTTCTTCTCTTCGGGGCAAACAAGCTTCCTGCCATAGGCACGGCACTTGGCAAGGCCATCAAGGACTTTAAAAAGGCCGCCTCCGGCGAAGAAGAGCGCGGCAACGCAAAGCCCGCCGACAAATCCGAAGAAAAGAAAAATTAGGCGCCGCCCTTATCGGGGGAATTTAGCAGCGCCTTCAAAAGATCTACGGCCGACATCCTTACCTGCGGGTGCAGCGTCTTATCCCCGGATATCATCCTCAAATCCTGTTCCATCATGAAATCAAGAAGCGAAATCGAAATGCGCGGCGGCGTGTACGGGTTCTGCACAAGGGACTTCTGCACGTTATAGCGCTTGGACCATTTCCTGTGCACGGCCAGGAGCTTTAGTATCCTGGGCGAGTTCGGACGCTTCGATGAAATTTTTAGCACCTCTTTTTCCGTTATCCTCGGGTTGTCGAGAAGATACCCTATGACCATCGGGTCCGGGTCGGATAAAAGCCTGTCAAGATTGTCCTTTATGTTGGTCTTGGCAAGCGATCTTCTCTCTCCAAGCGAGATGAACTCCATCTTGGCCTCTTCCTCTTCGGCATACCCTCCAAACCCCTTTTTATGCGCGGGCAAATCGGTGAACAGGCGCCCCGCCCTATAGAAGCCGAGTTCGAGAGAGGCCATATAGGCGCGGCGAAACTTCTCTATTCCGAGCATGTCTGCAAGGGCCGCCGGATCCACGAGCACGTTCTTTACGGCGCGCACCGCGGCGTTATCCCTGTCTTTTCGATACAAAGACTCAAGCACGTGCGCAACGCCCTCAGGCTCGAGCTCCTTCAAGCGCACGCACAGCATCTCTCTGCGCATCTTGTCCTCGGGCAAGGACTCGACGTCGCGAAGTATCAGGGCAAGTATTTCCTCGGGGCTTTCCATAAGACAAAAAGAACGTACGTTACGCAATGCCGTGGCGGGAGGGGCAAAAGCGCAGGTGCCGCGTCAATACACTATTTCGACGGTTGCGCTTGCGGCATCCTCGCCTATGCCGGCAAACACTACCGTAAAATGCATGGTCCCTTTGGCCGGAACCTTGCTCGTAAGCCTCCTACCGGAGAGCTCCTTGTTTATCTCGGCCAGAGGCAGCGTCCTTAGCGTCTCTTCCGTTATAAGGCCGGTTGGGCTCGCGGACTGCTTTTTAATGACATTCTTATCGATGCCTTTAATAACGACCCTTATGGCGCCGACCTCGACATCTTCCTCTACCATGCTCTGCACCTCGCCGTCGAGCACAAGCAACCTGCCGACATCCGGGTTGACATTATCCACGTACGAATATTTAAGGCTCTTGAAAGCTATCGGCGGCCCTTCGTCCTTGACGCCGCCGGTGAGGGCTGTTATGCGCTTCACTACGGGGTCGAGGAAACCCTGCGTATATAAGAACGCTGCGCCGCCTATCACGGCAAGGATAAGAACTATGGGAATAATCTTCTTCAATTTATCTCCTCCTATCGGAAATGAAAACTTCTTTGCTGGTTTGGGGGAGACCGTTTCTTCGGCAGCCGCGCCTGCCGCTTCTTCGCCAAAAAGATCTTTCTCTCCCGTAGCGGTTTCCGTATCGAGGTGCGTATCGGCCTTCTCATCGGCCCCGAAGCCGCCGGCAAAAAGCGTTTTCTCGGACTCGCCTGGCGCAGCCGTTGCCTTTGCCGCGCCGGATTCGCCAACGGTAAACATAACCGTAGATTCGGAAGAAGGCCCGGCGCTATCGGCAGCCTCGAACCCAAACGATGGGCCCTTCGATGCAGCGGAAGGCGTCTCGCCAAACGACGGGGGTTCTCCAAAAGACGGGGTTTCGCCAAAAGACGGCGTATCGCCAAACGAAGGAGTTTCTCCAAAAGATGGGGTTTCGCCAAAAGACGGCGTCTCGCCAAACGAAGAGCCCTGGCCCGAATCCGTAGCGCCGCCTGCGCCCATGTCAAACGACGGGGCCTCTGCCTGGCCGGAGCCAAAACTCACCTCGCCAAACGAAGAGCCCTGGCCCGAATCCGCAGCGCCGCCTGCGCCCATATCAAAGGACGGGGCCTCTGCCTGGCCGGAGCCAAAACTTAGGTCCCCATAAGATGACCCCTGATCAGACTCAGTGGCAGCGCCGCCTGCGCCCATATCAAACGACGGGGCCTCTGCCTGCCCGGAGCCAAAACTTATGTCCCCATAAGATGACCCCTGATCAGACTCAGTGGCAGCGCCGCCTGCACCCATATCAAACGATGGGGCCTCTGCCTGCCCAGAGCCGAAACTTATGTCTCCGTAAGACGAACCTGCTCCCGCTTCTTCGCCGCCTGCACCTGCGCCCGCATCAAAAGAAGGCGCAGAAGGCTGCTCCTGCTGAGATTGCTCCTGCGGCGGCTGCTCCTGTTCTTCCTCAAACTCTATGCCACCGAATGCCGGGGCCTCGGGTGTAGCATCTTTTCTGACAATAAAGTAGTTCTGACATTTAGAGCATTTTACCTTAACGCCCTTATCGCCGACCTTGTCGTCGCTTATTCTAAACTTGGCTTGACATTTATCGCACTGTATAATCAAAAACGCACCCCTTAAAGGCCTTGGCCACTCGCTCTAACTTATCAATTTATTTTAACATATTTTATAAATTTAACATATCTCAAAACCGGACTCAAGTAAAGGAATTTTTCCTGCTTTGTACCCGTTTTTTTACGGCTTGACAGCATCGCGCCTTATAGCTATGCTTAAAGCTGACAAATCGGCATCATCATCCTATGACAAACCATGACAAAACGGCACTTAACACACAAACCTCAAAAGCCGCACGGCCTTAAGCCGTTCATAAATGCTAGCGGCATAAAAAAAATAGTCCGCTCGCTTGGCCGGCGCATAAAGAAGGATTACTCCGGCAGGCGCCCGGTATTCGTAGGCGTTCTAAGGGGCTCCTTCATGTTCACTGCGGACATGGCCAGAGAGGTCGGCGGGTTCGCGGAAATCGCGTTCATAAGCATCTCATGCTACGGCAAGAACAATAAGCCGCTAAAAAAGGCCCGCGTAAAGAGCGCCGTGGGGCTCGACATCCGCGGACGCGACGTCATTGTAGTCGAGGACATACTGGATAGAGGCGTTACTATAAAAGCGCTTCTCGCCTTCATAAAGAGCAAGAACCCGGCCTCGATATCCGTCTGCGCGCTCTTTGTGCGAAGCGGCAGACCCGCCTACAAACCGCGCTACATCGGAAAAACCATCGGGAAAGGCTTTGTCGTGGGTTACGGCATGGACTATAAAGACGACTTTCGCTGCCTACCGGAGATATACGTTCTAAAAGGCGCTTCCCCGTACGAATAAATATCGGACACTGCCATGCCGCTTCCAAAAATGATAGAGAAACTGCTGCCCCCAAACACCGTGAGCAATGAGTTTGAGAACGCCAAACTCAAGCAGACGCACATCTCCTACGTCATTATCACAACCGACCACGCATACAAGATAAAAAAGCCCGTTGACTTCGGCTTTCTCGACTTTACCACCATCGAAAAGCGCCTTTTCTACTGCAAGGAAGAAGTACGGCTAAACAGCCGCCTTGCCGAAGGCGTGTACCTGGGTATAGTGCCCGTTACCTGCGACGGCTCAAACTACGAGATTGGCGGCAGCGGCGAAATAGTAGACTACGCAGTAAAAATGCGGCGCCTGGACGAAAACCACATACTAAGGAACATGCTCTCTGCCGAAACAGCCACAAGTGTCGACATGGAGCGCCTCGGCGTAAAGATAGCCTCCTTCCACAAGCGCGCTGCAACAAGCGGCACCATAGAGGCCTTCGGAAGCCCCGACACCGTAGGAAGGAACTGCACCGAGAACTTCCAACAAACGCTTCCATACATAGGCCGCACTATCAGCGCAGAGACGCACAAGGCGGTTAAGACGTACTCCGATAACCTCATAGCCAGAAACGCCGAACTCATGGCCCTAAGGGCCGACAAGGGACTTGTTGCCGATTGTCACGGCGACCTGCACACAGACCACATCTCGTTTGACGACGGCATACACGCCTTCGACTGCATCGAGTTCAACGAAAGGTTCAGGTTCTCGGACGTAATTTCCGACATCGCCTTTCTGCTGATGGATCTCGAATTCTACTCGCGAGGCGACCTTGCAAGAACGCTCGAAGCGTCCTATTTCAATGCTACCGGAGACGAAGAAGGAAAAAAGCTCCTCGACTTCTACAAATGCTACCGCGCCTTCGTAAGAGGCAAGGTCGAAGGCCTAAAGCTCTACGAAGCCGAAGAACCCGAAGATGAAAAACTAAAGGCCGAGGCGGACGCGAGAAGGTACTTTCATCTTTCAAGGATGTACGCAGAGGGAGGCTACAGACCAACCCTTATACTTGTGCGCGGGCTCTCGTGCTCCGGAAAATCATCGCTTGCAAGAGAACTATCGGCAATGACCGGCATGAAGGTACTATCCTCGGACGCGATACGCAAGGAACTGCACGGCATTACGCCAGATAAACGCGTAATAGAGCCTTACGGCAAGGGCATATACTCGGATGAGGCAACGGTAAAGACCTACTCTACCATGGCAGAGAGAGCAAAGAAGCACCTCTCCTCAGGACGATCTGTCATAATGGATGCGACATTTTCGCTCTCCGACCAGATTGACGCTGCAAAGACCGCGGCGCACATGGCAGGCTCTGCCTTTTACGCCCTTGAATGCACGGTGGACGACGAGACCGCGGCCAAAAGGTTTGCCTTAAGGGATTCAAATAGCGAGCGCATAAGCGATGCGACAATGGAAATATACTTAAAGCAAAAAGAAGCGTTCGAGCAAATAGACCCTCCCGCGGCAATACTTTCTCCGGCGGCCTCGCCCGGAGAGCAGGCAAGGGCAGCCATAAAAAAGCTCTTCATGAAATAACGCCCACAAAACCGTTGTGAATAGGCGCCTTCGGTATTATAATCGATAGGATGAAAAAAGAACTTTCAATTGTTCTGGTAAGCGGCGGCATGGACAGCTGCGTTAGCGCCGCCATGGCAGAAAAACGCGGCCCACTAGCCTTCATGCACTCGAACTACGGCCAGAGGACAGAGGCGCGCGAACTTAAAAGCTTCAAGGCCCTTGCCAGGCACTACAGAGTAAAAAAAACGCTTGTCGCCGACATGCGCTATTTAAAGGACATCGGTGCCTCCGCGCTTACCAACAAGGCGATAAAAATGCCCAAAGGCAGGCTTAAGCGCAGCGATGTCCCGTCTACCTATGTGCCATTTCGTAATGCGCAGCTTCTCTCCGCTGCCATTTCATGGGCAGAGGCCATCGGCGCGAAGAACGTCTACATCGGCGCGGTGGAAGAGGATTTTTCAGGATATCCAGACTGCAGGCAGGCGTTTTTCAAGGCATTCGAAAAGGCAGCGCGCACCGGAACAAGGCCCGGAACGAAGATAAGAATAATCACGCCGCTAATAGGCATAACAAAAGAAGAAATAGTAAAGACCGGCATAAAGCTAAAGGCCCCGCTCCATCTTACGTGGTCATGTTATAAAGACTCGAGACTTGCCTGCGGCGAATGCGATTCGTGCCTGCTTCGCCTTAAAGGGTTCGAGGGCTCGGGCATGAAAGACCCCGTCCCTTATAAAAGGAGAAAAGGGAAATGACGTTCATAGAATTCCTTAAAAAGAAAAAAGACATAGACCCTGACACGCGCGACTTAGACGAACTCATGGACGAGTACTATGAGGAGTACAAGGCCTTTATGACGGGGCTCAAGGACGGCTGCGGCGACAACTAAGCCCCGGTTTTTTGCCTTGCCTTGAGGGCCACCCTCTTTTATACTACTACTACGTCCGGAGCACGCACATCCGGGCAGATACCACCATGAAAACCCTTTTGGACATAGAGAAACGCGAGGCAACGAGCCTTGCCCCGTACGCGCAAAAAAGCTCGGAATCAAAGGGCCGAAGGCACGCAGAGACCGAACACGCCTTCCGCTCGGTATTCCAACGCGACAGAGACCGCATCATCCACTGTAACGCCTTCAGGAGATTAGAATACAAGACGCAGGTGTTTGTTTACCACGAAGGCGACCACTACAGAACGCGCCTTACGCATACAATCGAGGTCGCGCAGATAGCAAGGACGATTGCCAGGGCGCTTGGGCTAAACGAAGACTTATCCGAGGCCATAGCTCTGGCGCACGATCTCGGGCACCCGCCATTTGGGCATACCGGCGAAAAGGTGCTCGATGAGCTCATGAAAAAGCACGGCGGCTTCGAGCACAACGCGCACAGCCTTAGAATAGTCGAAGAGCTCGAGCGCAGGTACCCAGCCTACCCGGGGCTTAACCTCTCATGGGAAGTGCGCGAAGGCATCGCGAAGCACAGGTCCGAGCACGACCACCCTGGGTCGTTTAAGGAATACGAAATGGAGAAGCCTCCCTCGCTCGAGGCCCAGATAGTGGACATCGCAGACGAAATCGCCTACAACAACCACGACATAGACGACGGCCTGTCTTCGGAAATGCTCGACGAGGACTCGCTTATGGAAGTTACCCTGTGGAGAGAGTGCAGGAACGAGGCCGTAAACGCCGCACCCGGGGCTGACTCTAAGATAATAAAGTACCAGACAATAGTGCGCATAATAAACACTCTCGTAAGCGACCTGGTCGAGAACACGGCAAAGAACATCGCGGCAAATAATATAAAGACCGTAGCCGCCGTAAGAGGACACAAAGGCAACATCGCGACCTTCAGCCCCGAGATAGCGGAGAAGAACAGAGAGCTAAAAAGATTTCTAAGAAAAAACCTCTACAACCACTACCGGCTGCTTAGAATGGCCGACAAGGCAAAGCGCATGCTCACCGCGCTCTTCGAAGCCTATATAAGGGAGACAAGCCTCATAGCCCCGCGCTTTTTGGAGAACATACAGTCGCTTGGCAAGGAGCGCGCCGTATGCGACCACATAGCCGGCATGACCGACCGCTACGCGCTCGATGAATATAAAAAGCTCTTCGACCCGTACGAAAAGGTTTAAAAAAGAACCGCGGACAAAAAGGAGGATTTTATATGGGACTGCTTGACGGAAGAAAGGCCCTGATAATGGGTGTAGCAAACGAGAGAAGCATCGCCTGGGCAATAGCCGAGGCCTTTAAAAAAGAAGGCGCCGAGCTCGCCTTCACCTACGGCGCAGAGGTACTAAAAGACCGCGTAACCCCGCTTGCCGAAAGTGTAGGATCGAAGCTCATACTCCCGTGCGACGTTACAAAGGACGAGGACATAGACAAGCTCTTTGACAAGATAAAGGAAGAATGGGGCAGCTTGAACATACTCGTCCACTCCATAGCCTTTGCAAAGAAAGAAGAACTTAAGGGCCGCTTCGTGGACACATCAAGAGACGGCTTCTCTCTCGCAATGGATATAAGCGCGTACTCGCTTGTTGCAACGGCAAGACGGGCGCTGCCGCTCATGGTAAAGGGCGAGAGCAGCATCGTGACACTTAGCTACCTTGGCGCGGAACGCGTCGTGCAAAACTATAACGTCATGGGGGTTGCGAAGGCGGCGCTCGAATCGAGTGTCAAGTACCTTGCAGCCGACATCGGCCAGGACGGCGTACGGGTGAACGCGATAAGTGCTGGGCCAATCAAGACCCTTGCGGCAATGGGCATATCAGGGTTCTCGAACATACTTAACGCTGTAAAGGAAAAAGCGCCGCTAAAGCAAAACGTGACATCGTATGATGTGGCAGGCACGGCCACCTACCTTGCAAGCGATCTCGCAAGCGGAGTAACAGGTGAAATTATCTACGTTGACTCGGGCTTCAACATCATAGGGTTCTAAGCGTAACGCCCTGTTATGCGCACCATAGCCGATCTGCACGTGCACACGAAGTACTCGAGGGCCACGAGCCGGGACATGACGCTTCCGGTAATGGCAAAGTGGGCGCAAAAAAAAGGCATCGACATCCTCGGCACCGGGGACTTCACGCACCCAGCGCACTTTAAGGCAATAGAAAAAGAGCTCGCCTCCATCGGAGGCGGGCTCTTTACATTAAAAACAGAAGCAAAAGAAAAAACCGCAACGCGCTTTGTCCTGTCCGCAGAAATAAGCAGCATCTACAAGCAAGGCGATAAAACGCGCAAAATCCACTCCCTCGTGTTCATGCCCGATATCGAGGCCGTAAGAAAGTTCAACTCTGAACTTGCAAGACGCGGCAACATCGCCTCGGACGGCCGCCCTATACTCGGGGTATCGGCAAAAGAACTTTTAAAACTCGCCCTCGACGCGTCCAAAGACGCCGTGCTCATTCCTGCGCACGCATGGACACCGTGGTTCTCGGTATTTGGCAGCAAGTCCGGGTTCGACTCAATCGAAGAATGTTTCGAGGAACTTACGCCACATGTCTTTGCCATCGAAACAGGACTCTCATCGAACCCTGCAATGAACCGCCGCATAAGCAGGCTCGATACAATCGCGCTTATCTCGAACTCTGACGCGCACTCGCCTTCCAAGCTCGGGCGGGAGGCAAACGTATTGGCCGGAGAGCCCGATTACTTCGAGATGATGCGGGCGATAAAGGCGCGCGACCCGAAAAAATTCCTCTTTACCATAGAGTTCTTTCCCGAAGAAGGCAAGTACCACCACGACGGCCACAGAAGCTGCGGCGTGTCGCTAACACCTGCTGAAACGAAAAAGCGCGGCAGCATGTGCCCGGTATGCGGCAAAGAGCTCACAATCGGCGTCTCGAGCCGTGTCGAAGAACTCTCCGACAGGCCCGAAGATGCTTCTGAAAAAGGGTTCATACCCTCAAAGGCCGTCATACCGCTCGAAGAAATCATAGCCGAGGCATTCGACAAGGGCGTAAACACAAAGGGCGTGAAGGCCGAATACGAAAGAATAATCGAAAAAGCAACCGAATTCGAGGTACTCCTCGACATGCCTGATGAAGAAATCAGAAAGATTGCTAACGAACGCGTTGCCGAAGGCGTCATAAAGGTCAGACAGGGCGAGGTCTCGATAGTACCTGGCTTCGACGGCGAATTCGGCAAGATAAAGATATTTTCCAAGGCAGAACCACCCTCCCCCAAAGGCCCGTCGCAGATGGGGCTTGTTTAACAGCCTATTGCAAAAACAGCATGGGCCGTGATACCATCTCTCGGTCCGGCGCAATACAACTTCAGCCTTCGAAAGGAATTCCACCATGCGAAACATACTATCACTGCTCGTCATATTTATACTGTCATTAAGTTGCGCACTTGCCACCAAGCAGAGTGTTTCAGCAACCGAACCGCCAAAAATGATTAGCATAAGATTCTATGATACCAACTTCGTGTATGACGGAAAAAACGCTTATCTTAAAATCACGGAATCTCTACCGCCTATTTACGAATGGAAAGTGATAACCGACAAACCGGACGTATTCAAAATATACTCCAAAGACCAACAAGAAACCACGCTTGAAACTTATCTTGAACTCAACCTGAACACCAAAACTTTTAGCAGAGTAAGAATGTCTAACGGGGTTCCCCAAGTAACTCCCATAGAAGAAGGAATCGTTCCTGCCTCTTTTATCGAAAAAGACCCCTTTGGCCCAGGCTCGTTTAAAATCAAAATCAACTACATCCAGCTAGGCAGCGCCACTACAGAACAAGAGATAGATGCTGGATGGCCACTAATGTTTGCATTGCCAAAGGACGCCCTGATGCTGCAAAAAGTCACAAATGATATCTATCAGCTAAAACAGAAAAATTCGAAAAACTCATTTTTGCAAATAGATATAGACAAGCAATGGATTACCGAAATAAAAGATTCGCCCTTCGGCATTGTAGGCGGCAAGGGAATTCCAATAAACGCTTCGGTATCTGTCAACACGAAAAAAGAACCTAAAAAAAACACCTTGGACACAACGCTATTATTCAAATTTCCCAACAGCGAATTCACTTTTGACAACAGAACCAAGAAGTGGTCTCTGCGCACAAATAATGACATCATATCGACAAGCGGCGATGGTGCGCTTATAATGGAAAGCGCGCCCGGGATATACCGCCTGACCGGACACCTTAACACATGGAGCTTTTACCTTATCGACACAATCAGCCAGAAAGCATACTTTGTCAGAAGCCACGTCGGAACCAGCGATTATTCCAGCAAAGTACTTCTCAATGACGTTACTACGGAAAACATTACGGATAAAAACGGTAACATTACGGGCTTTAAGATAGTATTCCCGATTACGAATTTACGATTTATAGGGAACTCCGGATACACCGTGGACGCAGGAACGCCGCCATACAGCATAGCCTTCAGCATTGCCAATGGCCCCAATTTTACACCATGGAACATTGCGCAACCTACCACCGGCACATATCACTTGAAGCACGAATCCTGGTCCACCGGACATTTCTGGGAAGCAGACCCGTACACCATGAGCGTAAATTCAATAAGCAACGGTATATTCGGCAAGACAAACCAAAAGGGCACTCCGGTGCATGCTTCGGTAGCGACATCGGATATCATCCAGACTGGCAAAAACAGCCCCTTACCCTCAACGATCTCTGCCAAATCCGACCAACTCCTCGTATTTTTCGACAATGCACGCCTAAACATCAACCGCAAAACCGGCAAGATAGAGTTCGTCGCCGGAAACAGGGTAATCTACACGGAAAAGGACTTCGACATAATAAGCCCATCGCCCGACAAAACATACTTTTTCCTATCCACAAAAAATAACAACAAACAGACATTCCTTGAACTGGATTTCGAAGAACGGGCGCTATACTCCATAAGCGCGCCGGTAGACGCCTCCACTCCGCGCAACATTCCCAAACGCCAGCCTTCTCGACATGCCATAACAACCTCAAGCGGCCCGAATTTTAGCGGCCTGCCAGAGAACTTCGCCATAACAGCCGATGCAACGCTCATGCTTTCAGGCAATCGCATCAGCATCCTTAGCTTCGCTTCTTATGTGTTTTCCTATGGCAACGACTTTATAGTATCGCCTGCATCTGCCAACACCTTCAACATACGGCATAAGTCATGGCCCGAAAAAAACTACTGGATTGCCGACACGCTGCACGAAACTGTCACAGACCAGTCATCCAACGATATCGGCGCATTTGCGGCAAAAAGATTCTATGACAACAAAAACGAGAAAATAGACGCCGAAACCATGCGCTCAACCGATTTTGCCTTCACCGGCGAACACCGCCAAAGGATGGAAAAACCGGCATGGATAACTTCCGAAAAAAACCTCTATACCAAACTTCTTAAAAACAGCGGCCCTTACGACATCCTGATAGTACCGGTGCAAGTAAGAAGCCACGCATTCGACATAACCGAGCGCTCCCTCATGACCAGATACCTTGCCGACCGGATAAGCAAGACCACGAACCTCAAACTACCGAACCCAACGTACGTGGCGCGCGCACTCGGTGAGCGCTTTCGCACTTTTAAAGACGCTGACATCATAAAACTGGCCGACGCCATGGGCGTAAAGACCGTCGTAAAGACATACGCCGGACACAACCGCGAAGAAAAAATGAACATAGACGTCCTTGTCATGACCCGTGACAAGACCGGAAAATTAGTGCCGAATTCCTGGAAAAGCGCATACACGAAGGATGGCGTCGACTTTTCCCACTACATCCTTCCGTCCGAGGTGTTTCTTGGCATGACGGATACAGTGATAAAAACGCTGCCCGTAAAAGCGACCAAGACCGTGGAGCGCAAAAGATACCCGGCAGCAACACCCGTTTTACCCAAAGAACCCAAAGAGCTCTTCGCAACGAAGAACAGTACTCCGGTTCTAGAGGCATACAAACTTGAATTCCTTGGCTCGCTTTATCCGCTTGAGTATAGCCTGACATACCTTAACGATCCATTTCCCAGGGCCCACTTTTTCGAACGCGCGCTCGTGGCGCTAGAGAACGTCACCGCCGATTCTCCGGACTACCGCCACCTGAAAGCGCGCGCGCTGTTTTTTCTCAACCGCCGCCCGGCAGCCGTCAAGGCCCTCGGCAAACCTGTAACCACCGAGGAAAAAGCCCTTGCCGCATTGATGGACGGCAATCTGCCGGAACTCGAAAAACAGCAACAACTCATAAAATCGCCATTGCCAAAATTGATGGCATACTTCGACCTGGTCGAATTAAAAGGCATCTTTGAAACCAAATATCCTGGAAGAGAAGACATTACTAGTGCGGCAGAAAACGCGCCGGGCTGGGAAACGCTGGTAGCACGGCGGCTCCTTGCCGGCAACAAGTGGGGCCTGCTGCCAAGCATCGCGCTTAAGGATTCTCTCGATAAAACGCTCCCTGTTGACGGATACACAGCAAAAACCTTCGTCAAATCATTGGAACGCCTCAACAAAAACGAAGAAGAGATCCATGGGGAACTCGGTTTTTCCATACATAAACACCGCAACCTGCTTTTCAAACAAAACCCGGGCAAGTTATGCTGCGAAGACGGCTCCTCAAACGCCGCCATCTTTGACTATCTTGACCTGATGGCCGCCATAGAGGACGTGAATAACTCAAAGGAAATTTTCTTTTTGGTTGCCGTGCAGGGCCAACCTGCAAATGATGTTCTCCGCCTGTACGAGGCATACGACAGTACGTATAAAGAGAGCTACCCGATGCTGTCTGCAAAAACAGTAATCCTTGTCAACATTAACGATGCCACCTCGTCACACGAAGTCGAGAAACAACGTCTAAGGAATCTCAGATGTTCGCACATGGATTTCAGCAAAGATATCTGCAACTACTCCGACTCAAGAAGCCCTTACAGATTCGACTACCCTCTTGGTCAAGATTCGCTTGCCACGAAAGTCGCAAAAGACAAATATTTACCAAACTATGACCTTGACAAAGCCAGCGATCAGACAAAAGAAAACATATCTGCATTCATGCTAAAATTTATGTACGACAACACAGACATAGCCGGCCTATCCGGTATTCGCGCCAATCTAAAAGACATTGACATCGCCACCGCCAACAAATTCACCAAAGACAACCTGCATAGGTTCGCCGGTTCGCCCGCATGGCGCCCGATACTCAACGACCTCGCCAAAAACGACCCCTCTAACACGGATCCGCACGCAAGCGCCGAAAAATGGGCCGACGAACATCCGGAAGATTGGACCGGCATCTATGCCCTTGCAACCGAGTACCTCGACGAAGGAAACACGAAAAAAGCCGAGACCGCCCTTGACAAGTATGCCGGCTTTCAGAGTAATAACAAGCTTAACCCGGTACACATATCAACCTACGCCTTTTTTGCAGGCAACCAATTTCTGCAATTTGGCCTATTCGAGCAAGCCAAAAAGTACTTTACCATTTCAACAAACCAGCACACTGGTTCGCAAGCGAGCATGATAGCCGACGTATACCTGGCGCTGCTCGACGAAGACTACCAGGAGGCCTTTAGCCGTGCCAAGACATTGTCCAAAAGATATGATGACTACTCTTTCGAGATAGCCCTTTCAAGCGCAATAAAAAATCCTGACGACACAAAAGAATTATTCGCTTTTTTACAGAAACGAGCCTGGAAAAACATCTTCCAAGAACACGCCGCACATTCCGTCATCGTTGCAATGGAAAGAGAAGGCGACTCCACCGCAGAAATTCTAAAATGGGCAAAAAAACACACCGACAACACAGGCTCTACCGGAAATTCCTTTTTTCTAAGAATCGTTTTTTTGGATAAGACCATAGTCAAAGAAGACCTTTCTGTCTTATCGCCCAACATGCGCGCCCACTTCAACTTTGGCAATGCATACTACCTTTTAAAAAACAAAGAATACAACCAAGCGTATGAATTCGCGCAGAAAATCCCGGCAGACAATCTGCTATCCATCATTAATGAAAGCCTGCCCTACACCGTTTATGCGCACCTAAAAACCGGCAAGCGCGATGAAGCGGAAAAATATACGACCAAATATGATGGAAGTCACAACACTTCCTACGGTGACAAAAAGGAATACACTCTACTAGCACGAACTCTCATCGCCGCCGACAAGGGTAAGCACGACGAAGCATTGACGCACCTACAAGCCATAGTGAAAACCGACAAAGAATTAAACGAAGACGCTCTTGGTTTTTTCTACGTCTTTGCCGAGGTCGCGGAACTGCTATACAACGATTACAAAAAAGAAGAATACCGCGAGTTCATACTTTACGCCGCGAAAACATTCCGGCGCACGCACCCCTACTACGCATGGACATACGCATTCGAGGCGAAATATACGAAAAACGCAGACGACAGGCTAAGGGCCCTTGCCATAGCGCTCTATCTCGACAGGAATTCGTCCCGCATAGCGCACTTTTCGGCAAAGGAAAAGAAAGAGGCCGAAGAATGGATGAAGAAAAATAACCCGTTCCTGAACAAGGCAAAGCCGCGCCGCAATTCCTCTACAAAAAGCGCGACATGACCGCATGCTCATAGAAGTAAAAAAAGAAAACCTCAAAAACGGCTCATTTCGCCTGTTCATGGACGAATTCTTCGACCTTACGGTGTTCTTCGGCGCAAGCAACGAGATAACGGCCTTTCAACTTTCCTACAAAAAGCCCTCGGACGAGCACTCGCTCGAATGGCAAAAGGACTCGGGCTTTCTGCACTCGCGCGTGGACGACGGCGAGTCGAGCCCCCTTCATAACGATTCGCCGATACTGCTAAAAGACGGCCCGTTCCCGCATAAAGACATAAGCAGACGTTTTATCGAGAGCTCGAAAGATATCGACAGCAAGGTCGCGGCCTTTATCGGCAAGAAAATCCTCGAAGCAGGGAAAAAGCTCCCCACAAAGCGCCGCAAAAAAAGCCGCCGCACTTGACCTCTACCAAAGATTTATTATATTCTTAATAAAGCAGATAATGCTTCGCGGGCCGCGCTCAATGCGGCCCGTATCCCAAAAGCTACCACTCAAGACCATGACGCGCGAACAATTCGACATCCTGGTAAAAAGACTCGAACCATACGCCAAAGAAAACCCAAAGGCATACAGACGCCGCGTGCTTCTTCTCGGGCTTCTCGGGTATGCGTACATATTTTTCATACTCGCCATTGACATCATTATCATAGCGCTCATGGTTTCATGGGTCATGAACGCCAAATCGCATGCCTCGCACCTCATACTGGTCAAAAAACTCGCCATACCGCTCGTGCTTCTTGTCTACATAACAGTGCGCGCCCTATGGATAAAGATAGCGCCGCCGGAAGGCAAAGCAATAACGCGCGCCGATGCTCCGGAACTCTTTGCCTCACTCGACAAACTTCAAAAACTGCTAAACGGCCCGGCTATCCACAAGGTGCTCTTAAACAACGAGCTAAACGCATTCATCACGCAGATACCGATGCTCGGCCCCATCGGCATGCACAGAAATTACCTTGTGCTCGGCCTCCCGTGCATGACACTTCTCTCGCCAAGGCAATTCGCATCGGTGCTTGCGCACGAGTACGGCCACCTTTCCTCCTCTCACGGCAAGCTCGGCACATGGGTATATAGGATAAATATGATGTGGCACAGGATGGTGACAAAACTCGTCGAGTCCGAGCACTTCGGGGCCTTCATCTTCACGAAGTTCTTTAACTGGTACGCGCCGTATTTCGACGCCTATACATTCGTTCTAAGACGCGAGCACGAACACGAGGCCGACAAGGCAGCCGTCAGGGCAGCGGGCAAGGAAGCCGCGGCAGAGAGCCTTATACTGCTAACCCTTGCATCGCGCTATCTTGACGAAAAGTTCTGGCCAAACGTATACGAAAACGCCTACACGACGGCATCGCCGTCGATTGCGCCGTTTAGCGCGATGCCATCGGCCTTTACCGGAGGCCTTGGCGCTGAAAAGGATTCAGGGAAATGGCTCGATAATGCGCTAAAGGTTGAAACAGGAACTGCCGACACCCATCCGTCTCTCGCAGACAGAATCGCGGCCATGGGACATAAACCGACACACCCCGCACCTGCCAAAGAGAACGCGGCAAAGTATTTCCTGAAAGACAAGGCCACGGAATACGCCTCTTTCTTTGACACGGAATGGCAAAACAACGTGCGTGAGGGCTGGGGAAACAGGTTCAAGCAAACCGAGGAAGCGCGTAAAAAACTGAAAACTCTCGAAGAAAAAGACGCTACCGAAGGACTAAGCGAGGAAGAGACCTACGAGCGCGGATGGATAACCGAGGATATAGGAGAGCCGGATGCAGCGCTGCCCTTCTATAATAAAGTTCTCGAAAAAAACCCGGCGCATGCCGGAGCGCTCTTTCTGGCCGGAAGGATACTCGTAAAGAACGACGACCCCTCGGGCGCGGCACTAATAGACAAGGCAATGGAACTGGATCCGGAGTGCATTATGGAAGGCACTAAGGTCCTTTACTATTACTTCATGGACAAGGACAAAAAGGACGTTGCGGCAAAGTACCTGGACATGGCCGACAAACGGGCGGCCATAGACGCAGCCATACACGAAGAGCGAAATAGCATTTTCCCTGGCGACACCTTCTTTGCCCCTGCGCTCACACCAGAAGCGGTGGAAGGGATAAAATCCGAACTCAGGAAACACCCGGAGGTAAAGTCCGTATACGTCGCGCAAAAAACGCTCAGGCACAGCGCCAAAACGCCGTTATATGTGATATGTATCGTAAAAACATGGAACGCCTTCAGGAGCGAGAAGTCCCACACCAAAACCCGCGCCAAACTGGCAGACAATCCGCTGCTCGATGCAGAGACTATCTACATATCCGTCACCGACGACACAAAACAAATATTTAAGAAACTAAAAAAATCCAGCGCCCTGAGGATAGACAACGCCTGAGAATGCGACCAAAATCTTCCTTAAATAAAAGAGGGGTTATGCAAAAAACAATACTTGTTTGTATCATATTTTTTCTTGTTGTCCCTGCATGTTACGCAGAGAAAGCGAAAAGTAACAAAATAACAAATCCAACCGATCAAAGCACCTCCGACGTATTGGATTTGTTTTTTCTTGTGCGTTCAAATGACTTCCTGAAGGAAAAAGGTACTGCCGAGCCGTGCAAGGAAACGGCGATACCCAACGCCGCCACTTTGACAATAAGGCCTGGCGTCGGAATGGAGAAATTACCGATTGGCACTGAGTTCTTCATAATTGACAAAGATAATAAAATCATCAAAGGCACATTAAACAAAATAGCAACCTCGTGCGAGAATATTTTCGGCGAAGACAATCTGCACTATGGACTTCTGTTGCTTGATGGTAAAATAGACTGGAAAGATGATTTTGTCGCCGCCGCCCCTGCTGTGATGGGCATAAAACCTTCGGCAAAAAATTTGGGCACAGTACAAAACCTATCACCAAATGCAAGCAAGGCATACCAAAAAAGAATAAAAAAAGAAATAAAGACAAAGTATCCCGATGTCGGTTATTTCGACTTCGACCACGCTCAACGCATAACCATCCCGGGGATGCAAAATAGGCATGAAATTATTCATGTTGGGTTCGAAAAAAACTACGAGAAATATACTAACCTTGGCGACAAGGCCGGAAGTGCCAGCTTTATTTTCTCCACAAAAAACAATAGGTTCGAACTCATACATTGGGATTACGGCAATCTTGAAATACTCGGCATAACAGACATGGACAACGATGGCATCGCAGAACTTACGGTCTCTGACTACGCCTCTGCCGGCGGCGATTACAGCGTTCTGCTCTTTGATGGTAAAAAAATCTTGAATAAACAAAAAGTCCTCTACAACTGGGGGCACTAACAGAACCATAAATTTTGGTTCGCCTTTTAAACTTGAACCAACATAAGCTCCTCATGCTCAGCCTTCTCACAAATAATACCTTCTTTGCTTTGCTAAAATTGCGGCGCACCTTTTGCCATCATCATCCTTGACTGCGTCCGCACGTTAGTATATCCTTAATTCTTATGGGAAATATCAAGGCCATAGTCCTTGCCGCAGGCAAGGGCACGCGAATGAAGTCCGAGATGCCAAAGGTCCTACACCGGGTGTGCGGCCGCCCCATGCTCGCCTACCCGCTCGACGTTCTAAGGCGGCTACGCTTCGACGCCATCACAGTGGTCGTTGGGCACAAGGCCGAAGAGGTCAAAAAAGCGTTCTTCGATTTTCCTAAAATATCATTTGCCGTGCAGGAGCCGCAGCTTGGAACAGGGCACGCAGTAATGTGCGCCATGAAGACTATGAAAGCGGCCTCTGGCGATATTCTCATACTTTCGGGCGACGTGCCGCTAATAAAAGAAGAAACCATAAAGGCCCTTCAAAAAATACATTCAAAGGGCGCTGACGTGACATTCATCTCCATGGTGCTTACAGACCCAACAGGCTACGGACGCGTTGTAAGGGACGAATCGCGCAAAATAAGCGCCATAATCGAGCACAAGGACTTACTACCCGAGCAAAAGAACATCAACGAAGTGAACTCCGGCATATACCTCATGCGGGCGAAGTTTTTAAAAGACAACTTAAAACACCTCGGCACAAAGAACAGGCAAAAGGAATACTATCTTCCAGACCTCGTGAGGATAGCGGCTGAAAAAGGCAAGGTCTCGTGCCTTACGCTCCTTGATGCATCCGAGGTCATGGGCATCAACAACAGAGAAGAGCTCGCAAAGGCCTCTGCAGTGAAAAAAGCGGAGATGCTCTCCGCCCTCATGCAAAGCGGCGTTACCTTCATAGCCCCGGAGGCCTCGTACATAGACTTCGGCGTAAAAATAGGCATGGATACAATCGTGCATCCGGGGGCGCATGTGCTGGGCAGTAGCGTTGTCGGCAAAGGCTGCGTCATAGAAGAAGGCGCGGTAATAAGAAACTCTATCGTCGGCGACCTTACCGTTGTAAAATGTTATTCGGTACTTGAGGACGCAATCGTTGGCAAGGACGCGCGTATCGGGCCGTTTGCAAGGCTGCGTCCCGGCACAAAGGCAGCCGACTCCTCTCACATCGGAAACTTTGTTGAGATAAAGAACAGCTCCATTGGCAAAGGCTCAAAGGCAAACCACCTGACCTACATCGGGGATTCGACGGTAGGGAGCGGCGTAAACATCGGCGCCGGGGTAATCACATGCAACTACGACGGGGTAAGTAAACACAGGACAGTGATACAGGATAACGCCTTCGTCGGCAGCGACTCGCAGCTCGTTGCCCCGGTAACGATCGGCAAAGGCGCGTACATAGGGAGCGGCTCAACAATCACCAAGAACGTTCCCCCCGGCTCGCTTGCCCTCACCAGATCGAAACAGAGCGTCATCGAAGGCTGGGCTAAAAAACGCGCCGCAAAAAATCCGAAGAAGAAAGGCAAGAAATAACACCCCAATGTGCGGCATAGTCGGATACATCGGCGATAGAAACGCCCAGGACGTAATCATCGACGGACTAAAGCGCCTCGAGTACCGCGGCTACGACTCCGCCGGCATAGCAATCATTCATGACAAGAAAATCGATTTAAAACGCAGCGAAGGAAAGCTCGAAAACCTTGCCAAAAAAGCCGCGAAAAAACCCGCCGCAGGACATGTCGGCATCGGGCACACCAGATGGGCAACGCACGGCCGCCCGAGCGAGGAAAACGCGCACCCGCACGTAGAGGGCGGCGTTGCGGTCGTGCATAACGGAATCATAGAAAACTACCTAAGCCTCAGAGAAGAACTAAAAAAGGCCGGCTCCACCTTCAAGAGCGAGACAGACACGGAAATAATAGCGCACCTCGTAAACGCCGAAGTAGAGCGCGGCAAGGACCTGGAAACCGCCGTACGGGACGCGATAAAACGCCTGAAGGGCGCGTACGCCATAGCCGTAATATCGAAGAACGACCCGTCGAAAATAGTCGGCGCCAAACAGGACTGCCCTCTTGTCGTGGGCCTTGGAGAAGGCGAGGCAATACTTTCTTCCGACATAACGGCAATCCTCTCGACAACGAGAAAGGCCATATTCCTCGAGGACGGCGAGGTCGTTGTAATCACGAAGGACAGTATCGATGTGACGACAGTCGACGGTAAAGAAGTCGCGAAAAAGCCCCGCACAATCGACTGGAGCCCGGTGATGGCCGAAAAAGAAGGCTACCGCCACTTCATGCTAAAGGAAATACACGAGCAGCCGAGAGCCGTTACCGACACATTCCGCGGCCTTCTCATGGAGGAAAAGGGCGACGTATTCTTAAACGAATTCTCCATAGACCTTAAAAAAGTAAGCCGCGTGTGCATGATAGCCTGCGGCACGTCGTGGCACGCCGCAATGGCAGGGAAATACATGCTCGAAGAAATGGCGCGTATTCCCTGCGAAGTGGACCTTGCAAGCGAATTCCGCTACAGGTCCCCTATAATAGGCAAAGACACTCTCGTCATAGCGGTATCGCAGTCGGGCGAGACCGCGGACACGCTCGCTGCCGTAAAAGAAGTAAAGAGAAAAGGCGCGCAGGTGCTTGCGGTCGTAAACGTCATCGAGAGCGCGATTGCGAGAGAAGCAACCTGGACCTTCTACACGCACGCCGGCCCTGAAATCGGGGTGGCATCGACCAAGTCGTTTACAACACAGCTTACCGCGCTATTTACCATAGCTCTTTTTATCGCCAGGAGAAACGAAACGATAAAGCAGCAGGCGGCAACGGAGCTCATTAAGGAACTTCTAAAAATCCCGCACAAGATAGAGACGGCCCTTGCCTCTGAAAAACACATCGAGGACATAGCCAAAAAGTACTTCCACGCGCGCGATTTTCTCTACCTCGGCAGAGGAGTTAACTTCCCGATGGCGCTCGAGGGCGCGCTAAAGCTAAAGGAAATCTCCTACATCCACGCCGAAGGCTACGCCGCCGGAGAGATGAAACACGGCCCAATCGCGCTCATAGACGAAGAGATGCCGGTAGTGGTGATTGCCCCGCACGACGCGCACTACCCGAAGATGCTTGGCAATATAGAAGAAGTAAAGGCCCGGGGCGGACGCGTAATCGCCCTCATAAACGACGGCGACAAGGAAGTATCGACAAAGGCCGACGACGTAATAATAGTTCCTTCGGCCCCGCACCACTTAACGCCAATACTTATGAGCGTACCGCTGCAGCTCCTTGCCTACCATATAGCAGTACAAAAAGGCACGGACGTTGACCAGCCGCGTAACCTCGCAAAAAGCGTGACCGTAGAGTAACCGATGGAACCAACCCCAGTTATAATAGCGGCATTCGCTATATTTGCCTACCTGCTCGGCTCAATCCCCTTTGGCCTTGTTGTGGTAAAAATGCTTGGCGGAGTTGACCCGAGAACCTCCGGAAGCGGCAACATCGGCGCAACAAACGTCGGCAGGACGTCAGGCAAAAAAGCCGGAATCCTTACCCTTCTCTTCGATGCGATGAAAGGCGCGCTGCCGCCGCTTATAGCCAAGCTCACTGTAAACGACCCTACGACAATAGCCATAGCTGCCTTGGCGGCCTTTCTTGGCCATCTGTACCCCGTATACCTGCGCTTTAAGGGCGGCAAAGGGGTTGCAACCGCCTGCGGAGCAATGGCAGCGGTAGCGCCAATACCGCTTGGCATAGGAGCCGTTACATTCGCCGTGCTCCTCGCTACGACAAGGTACGTGTCCGCAGGCTCCATGGGAGCGGCAATGGCAAATGCAGCGGCGCTCTACGTGCTTGGCTACGACACCCCATACGCAGTACTTGGCGCGGTAATGGCAGTGCTCATAATAGTCAAACACAGGGAAAACATAAAGCGCCTGATGAACAACTCGGAGAACAAATTCGGCGCAGGCAAAAAAGCCTGATTTTACGGGAAGTTTCAAAATACCCGCTTGCCAAACACCACGAAAACATGGTAAAAGTATAGCTTCTGGTTTTTACGGAGAGGTGGCCGAGTGGTCGAAGGCAGCTGCCTGCTAAGCAGTTGTAGGGGTAACACTCTACCGAGGGTTCGAATCCCTCCCTCTCCGCCACGTGTTAAGGGCATTATATTGGGGGAACTTTCTGTAGAAAGTTCCCCCAAACCCCTTCAAAGACTTTTACATGCTTGGGTTGGCGGCACCCCCGAATGGGGGTGCCGCCAACCCAGGTAAAAAGTTTTTGGAAAGAGTTTGAGAGAACCTTTTTACAAAAAGGTTCTCTCAATAAAATATGCGCCCGTAGCTCAGCTGGATAGAGCGTCTGACTACGAATCAGAAGGCCGGGGGTTCGACTCCCTCCGGGCGCGCCACAAAAAACAGGACCGCGGCAAAAAGTTTTTTGCCGCGGTTTTTCAATTTCGACGTTGCCGTTTTAAAGCTGTTTCATTGCTTTATCTATGAGACGTATGCCTTCAAGCGCGCCAGTTGGAATGGAAATAGTGCCTGCCGGACCAAAAGACTCTCGCGTATTTATGCGGACAAGGGTTGCGCCACTGCTCCTTTGTATTGCCTCGGAGTTCATTCGTACGGTCGGCACTGCCGTGCCTGCGCCGCATTCGATGATTACGAGCTTTTTACCGTCTACTTCGCCAAGCCAGTTATCGAGCCTTACTCTTTGCCCGTCTGTCCTGTCCGCGACCCATGAGCAGTCGCCAAACATCAAAACATTTGGCCTTGCTATCTCCTCGCACCTTTTGCAGCGCGGCATAGCGCCTTCGATTGTCATATCGGACAAATCAACATCAAAGTCAAGGTCCGCTGCCTTCCAGATATCGTCGCTGCACGGAGAAAGGCACTGAAGGTGGTTTATCGAGCCGTGGCACTCATAAATTAAATTACCGCCAAACCCTGCCTTTTCAAACTGTCCGTCCACGTTCGATGTAAACACGAACGCGCCGTGCTCTTTACTCTCGCTCCATCTTTTAAGTATCGAGAACCCTTCATGCGGCACGGTCGAGCAATAGAGAAAGAACCGGTGGCCGTAGAAGGCCCACGCCATTCTGGGCTTTGTGCGAAACCATGCCGGGTTTGCCATGTCGACAAACGATATGCCAAGGTGCTTTAGCGGCGGGTACGCCTTCCAGAACCCTTCATCTCCTCGAAAATCAGGCAATCCGGAATCCACACCCATGCCTGCGCCTGCTGCTATGAGAAGCGCATTAGCGTCCTTGATTGCTTTTGCCGCCTTTAGAATGGATTCTTCCGCTGTCATACAACCTCTACTCCCGTGCTGACAATAAGGCTATTATACATTATAATGTAAATGAACGGAACCTATGGCTAACTTTTCGAACAAAGGCAAGGTATTCGAAGCAAGAGGGCTCACCAAGGTCTACAAGATGGGCGAGGTCGAGGTGCGCGCGCTCCGAGGCGTTGACGTGGACATCTTTAGCGGCCAGCTCGTAGTGCTGCTTGGCCCGTCCGGGAGCGGCAAGTCAACGCTCCTCAATATACTTGGCGGCCTCGACGTGCCGACATCCGGCACGGTCAACTACATGGGTAAAGACATCACGCACGCAACGGATAAGGAACTCACCGAATACCGCCGTTTTCACGTCGGGTTCGTTTTTCAGTTCTACAACCTGATACCGAGCCTTACGGCACTCGAGAATGTCGCTGCTGTTACCGAGATCGCCGCCCGCCCAATGAAGCCCGATGATGCGTTAAAGATAGTCGGCCTTGGCGAAAGGCTAAACCATTTCCCTTCACAGCTCTCGGGCGGAGAGCAGCAGCGCGTTGCAATAGCAAGGGCCATTGCCAAGAACCCTGCAGTGCTTCTTTGCGACGAGCCAACCGGGGCGCTCGATTCCCAGACCGGCACGGTCGTGCTCGATGCCCTCGAGAGAGTAAACCGTGAGCTTGGCACTGCAACGGTCATCATAACTCACAACGCGCCGATTGCGGCCATGGGCGATACCATCATACGCCTTGGCGACGGCCTCATAACAGAGGTATCGGAGAATAAGCACAAGCTTGCCCCCCACGACATACGGTGGTAAAGATGCGCATAACGCCGCTCGATAGAAAACTTCTAAGGAACCTCTACTCCATGAAGTCGCAGATAGTGGCCATAGCATTTGTCATGGCCGCAGGGGTGGCGACCTTCGTGATGTCGCTTAGCACGCTCGACTCCCTTGAAAAGACCCAGGCCGTTTACTACGAAGAACACCGCTTTGGCGACGTGTTCGCGTCATTAAAGCGCGCCCCAAACGGCCTCAAGGCGCGTATTGCCGCAATCCCCGGCGTCGACGCCATAGACGCGAGAATAGTGGCTGCGGCAAGGCTTACTCTCGAAGGATTCAAAGAGCCCATAACAGGCCGCTTCGTATCCCTTCCCGAGACCGGAGAACCCGCCCTTAACATGCCCTATATCAGAAGCGGCAGATATATAGACACGTCCAAAGACAACGAAGTGCTCGTAAGCGAGGCCTTTGCCGACGCGCATAAAATAGGCGCCGGAGCAAAAATAAGCGCCGTGATAAACGGCCGCATGAAAGAGTTCATCGTAACGGGCGTTGCCATCTCCCCTGAGTACACGCTTCAACTCGCGCCCGGGGCCGTTATGCCGGATTTCAAACGCTACGCCATACTCTGGACGGCAGAGACGCCGCTCTCGACCGCATACGACATGCGTGGCTCCTTTAACGATCTTACCGTAAAGCTCAAAAAGGGCGCTTCTTCGGAGGACGTGATAGCGGCCTTGGATAAGGAACTCGACCGCTACGGCGCATTCGGCGCGTACGCGAGAAAAGACCAGATCTCGCACCGCTACCTTAGCGAGGAATTTCGCCAGCTAAAAAACATAGCTACAGTATTCCCCGTGGTATTTCTTTCTGTCGCGGCATTTCTTTTAAACATTGTCACAAGAAGGCTCATTGCAACGCAAAGAGAGGAAATAGCCATACTAAAGGCATTCGGGTACTCGAATATCGCCATCGCAGCGCACTATGCCAAGTTCGTCGGCGTGATAATGCTCATCGGCGCGGTCTTCGGCATAGCCCTTGGCGCGTGGCTTGGGCGCGGACTTAGCAACCTGTACATGACGTTCTACCATTTTCCGTTCCTCAAGTACGCAATAACGCCGCCAATCGGCGCAGGCGCCGTCGTAATAAGCGCGATAGCGGCCTTTACCGGAACGCTCTTTGCCGTGCGCGCAGCAGTAGCGCTTCCACCTGCTGAGGCCATGAGACCCGAGCCGCCGCCGACATACAGACCAACGATGATAGAGCGCGTGGGGCTGCAAAAATATTTCTACCAGACAACGCGCATGGTGCTTCGCCACATCGAGAGAAGGCCCCTTAAGGCCGCGCTCTCGGTGCTTGGCATCTCTCTTGCCTGCGGCATAGTCATAATGGGCCGCTTCTTTAACAACTCGGTAGACACGATGATGGATTTTCACTTCAACCTCTCGGACAGAAGCGACATGACGATTACGTACTTCGAGCCCGCCTCGGTCAATTCCGTCTACGAGATAGCCGCGCTCGACGGCGTAAAGCACATCGAGCCGTTTAGGATAATACCGGTTGAGATACGCGCCGGACACGTAAGCTACAAAACGGCGATAAACGGCTACGCGCCGGACTCAACACTTTCTAAACTCCTAAACGCCGAGAACCGCCCGATACCGATGCCTCCGGACGGGGTAATGCTTACGAACTACCTGGCCGAAAAACTCGGCGTAAAGGACGGCGACGCGGTGGAGGTAGAGATACTCGAAGGAAACCGCCCGAAAAGGACGGTCATTGTAAGCGGCCTCGTAAACCAGTACATCGGGGTAGCAGGGTACATGAACATCGACGCGCTAAACCGCCTTGCAGAGGAAGGCCACGTCATATCGGGCGTGAACATGCTGATAGACGAAGGCAAGCAGGAAGCGCTTTACGCAAAACTAAACGCCATGCCGCGCATAGCAGCCATAGGGCTTAAAAAAGAGGCGCTAAAGAACTTCAACGACAACATGGCCGACCAGGCGATGACCTTCACCCTCATCAACACGGCATTCGCAATGGTCATAGCCTTCGGCGTTGTGTACAACACGGCAAGGATATCCCTATCGGAAAACGAGCGTGAGATGGCGAGCCTAAGAGTGCTCGGCTTTACAAAGCTCGAGATTTCCTATATCCTACTTGGAGAGCTTACGCTCATAACGCTTATGGCCATACCGGTGGGGTTTGGCGTGGGCTACTGGTTCTCGTACAACATGGCCGAGCTCATGCAAAACGACCTGTACAGGATCCCCATCGTGCTCTACAAGAAGAGTTACGCATTCGCTGCAATGGTGGTGCTCGTATCGGCGTGCTTCTCGGCGCTGATAGTGCAGAGAAGACTCAGTTCGCTCGACCTCGTTGCCGTATTGAAGGCAAAGGAATAAGGCATGCAGAAGAAACGGCTCTACACATACATCGGCGCGGCGGTTGCGCTGATATTAATCCTCGTCTACGGCTTCATGCCGCGCTCCGTGCCCGTCGAGGTAGCCGAGGTCTCGCGCGGCCCGCTAAAGGTTACTATCGTAGAAGAGGGCATAACGCGCGTAAGGGAGCGCTACACCATGTCCGCGCCAAGCGCCGGGTACCTGCAGCGCGTCCTGCTCAAGGCCGGAGACGCCGTTAAAAAAGGCGACACCCTCGCAACCCTCGAGCCTCTAAAGCCCAGGGCCCTTGACGCAAGGAGCAGGGCCGAAGCAGAGGCGCGGCTAAAAAGCGCCGAGGCCGCGCTAAAAAGCGCAACCGAAAAGGCCTCTGCCATAGAAACTTCCTTTAACAAGGCGGCAAGCGACTTTGAAAGGATGAAAAAGCTCCACAAGGAAGACCTCGCCTCGGAGAGCGACTTCGAGAACGCCGAGAGCCTTTATAAGCGGCTTATGGCAGAAAAGAAATCGGCTACATACGAAGTCGACGCGGTAAAGGGCGAACTCGAGGCTGCCAAGGCCGTGCTCTATACAAAAGCGAACAACGGCAAAGCGGCAACAGAGCTTAAGCTTCGCGCGCCGTCGGACGGCCGCGTTCTAAAAATATTTCTTGAAAGCGAGGGCCCTGTCACCGAGGCGCAGCCAATCATCGAGATAGGCGACACATCCTCGCTCGAGGTCTCGACCGACGTATTATCGGAAGAGTCGGTCAAGATAAAGCCGGGCATGCCTGTCATCTTCGACCACTGGGGCGGCGTGCCGCTTGTAGGCAAGGTGCGAGTCGTGGAGCCCGGAGGATTTACGAAGATATCGGCGCTCGGTGTCGAGGAACAGCGCGTTAACATCATATCCGACATCACATCGCCGGCCGAGACATGGCAGAGCCTTGGCGACGGCTACCGCGTGGAGACGTCTTTTGTCACGTGGGAGGGTAAAAACATACTGCAACTGCCCTCCAGCGCGATATTCAGACACGAAAACGAAGAAGCGGTATTTGTCTACGAAAAAGGAAAGGCCAGGCTGAGGGCCGTCAAGACCGGGCACACTAACGGGCTCTTTGCCGAAGCGCTTTCCGGAATAAACGAAGGAGAAAGAGTAATACGGCATCCATCGGATAAAGTATTCGACGGAGCGCCTGTCAAACAAAGATGATAAAAATATCCGCAAAAAAAATAACAGCCTCGTTTTTCAAAGCGGCACTGCTTACGGCTACGTTCCTTACGTGTTCAGTCCCAGTGCTTGCCGCTGACCCGATGCCCGGAGCCAACCTCGACATTATAACGATAAAAGACAGGCTGGCAAAAAAATACCTCGGCGCTTCCAGCGTAGAGGGCCGCGTTGCCGCCGACGGACGCCTCTACGAAATAGACATACGCGGCAGCCTGATGCGCGTGCCGGAAGTTTCAGAATACAAACCGGTAGAATCTCTAGACGCTGCCGCAAGAAAACTTCTACTCGCGGAGAACTGGGCCTTTGGCCTGAAAAACCCTGACTACGACATCAAACTTAATCCGGCAAAGACATCACGTTCCGGCAATAAAACAGTTCTGACATACTCCTTCTATATCGCAGCCATCGAAATAGAGGATCGCATGATAGAGCTGACATTTATCGGTTCCGAGCTTATACGCCTTTACGCGCGCATAGCCAATTATTCAGACGAACTCAGGGCGGCAGCGGAGAAAACAGACAGGCTCGCGCTAAAAGAACGCGCCGATGCCCTCAGGGTTTACTTCGAGGACATAAAAGACCCTAACTACCCAAACGTCAGCATATACGTGCTAAGAGGCGTAGAGACAATAAAACTCGCGAGCGACAGCCCGCCGTACTTTCTCTGGATAGTCAAGGGGCTCGGATTCAACTACAGAATAAACGCATTTACAGGCGAGATACTTTCGAGAAGATAGCATTAAGGCCGCGCGCGCCCTATGCGACCGTGAAGCGCTTTAGTCGTAACGCGTTTGTAACGACACTTACCGAAGAAAGCGCCATGGCCGCGGCAGCGAGCATGGGGTTCAAGAGAATCCCGAAAAACGGATAGAGCACGCCGGCAGCGACCGGGATAAGCGCGACATTGTAAAAAAACGCCCAGAAAAAGTTCTGCCATATGTTGGCCACGGTCTTTTTGCTTAGCCCAAAGGCCGCGACTATGCCGTTTAAATCCCCTCCGACAAGCGTAATCGACGAAGCCTCCATGGCAACGTCCGTGCCCGTTCCTATGGCGATGCCCACGTCGGCCTCGGCAAGAGCAACGGCGTCGTTTATGCCGTCGCCGACCATGGCAACGGTAGCGCCGGATTTTTTAAGTTTCCTTATCTCCAAGGCCTTATCCTTTGGAAGCACCTCGGCAAGAACGTTATCTATGCCAAGCTCGGAGGCAACGGCCCTTGCCGTGCGCCCGTTATCTCCGGTTATCATCACGACCGTTTTGCCCATTGCCTTGAGCCTTCTAACCGCATCTTTCGCTTTGTCCTTTACAGTGTCGGCAACGGCAAGCACGGCAGCAGCACGCGCATCCACGCCAAGGCACATGACCGTCTCCCCGCGCTTAGCAAACCTATCGATTATATCCTCAAAAGAACTTACATCGAGCCCCTCCTCCTTCATAAAGCGCAGGTTCCCGAATATAACTGCCTTTGAACCAACCGTTGCCTTTATACCAAGACCCGAGACAGCGGAGAAGTTCGTGGCCTCGGCAAGCTCTATGCCTCTCTCCCTGGCCATGGCCACTATCGCCTCTCCAAGCGGATGCTCGCTCACGCGCTCGGCAGAGGCCGCATAAAAGAGCGCGTCCTTTTCTTCAAACGGCGCAAAGGCGATTACCTCCTTCAGCTCCGGCCTGCCCTTTGTAAGGGTCCCTGTCTTGTCAAATACAACGGTCGTCACCTTGTGAGCATTCTCTAGCGCCTCGGCATCGCGGATGAGTATGCCAAGCTCCGCGCCTTTTCCGGTGCCGACCATTATGGACGTAGGGGTTGCGAGCCCGAGCGCGCACGGACAAGCGACTATCAAAACACTTACGAAATTAAGAAGCGCGAAGTTAAAGGCAGGCTCAGGGCCAAACACGAGCCATATGACGAATGTAACGGAAGCAACGGCAATAACCGCGGGCACGAAGTACGAGGCTATTTTATCGGCAAGCCGCGCTATAGGGGGCTTGCTCCCCTGCGCGTCCTCTACCATTCGCACTATTTGCATGAGCGCTGTGTCGCGGCCTACCTTCGTTGCCCTGAACCTGAAGGAACCTGTCTTGTTGACGGTTGAGCCTATGACAGCGTCCCCCGGGTTTTTCTCAATTGGCATGCTCTCGCCGCTTATCATGGATTCATCTACTGCGGAATAGCCGTCGACTACAACGCCGTCCGTGGGAATTTTTTCACCTGGCCTTACGATTATAATATCGCCAACGATAACGTCCTCTACTGCTATATCGGCCTCAACGCCGCCGCGCACAACGCGCGCTGTCTTTGCCCTCATGGCCATGAGCTTCTTTATGGCCTCGGAGGCAGAGCCCTTTGCCCTGGCTTCGAGAAGGCGGCCAAAGAGGATTAACACGATTATCGCGGCAGAGGTATCGAAGTACACGGCAGGCATGGCGCCGCCGACCGTAAAAAACGAAGGCACAAGCATTATTGCGATGCTGTAGAAGTACGCAGCCGAGGTGCCAACAGCCACGAGCGTATTCATATCGGTCGAATACCGGCGCGCAGAGGCTATGGCCCCTTTATAGAACTGCAGGCCGCACCAGAACTGCACAGGAGTCGCCAAAACAAACTGTATAAAGGCAGATAGCGACGACTGATGCCCCTTGCCAATAAACATCTCTATATTTGCGATCAAGAAAACAGGCACGGCAAGCGCTGCGCCGACAATAAGCTTTTTCCTTAAAACAGCATAAGCCTCTTTCCTTACGCGCTCCTCTCTCTCGAGCGCGTCCTCGCCTCTACTTTCCTTTTCAAAGGCAGCCTCATACCCTGCCGCCTTTACTGCAGCGGCCATATCGCCAAAAGCAACAAGCGAGGCAACATAATCAACAGAGGCCCTTTCAGTTGAGAAGTTCACCGAAGCCTCTATAACGCCGTCAAGGGACTTTAACGCCCGCTCTATCTTATCCACACACGAGGCGCAGCTTATGCCGGATACCGGGAATGTTATGTGCGATGCAGCGGCCCTGTACCCAAGCCCCTCTATTGCAGCAGCAATGCCCGAGACCTTTACCCGCGCCGGGTCGTACTCAACGCTTGCCTTTTCAGAGGCAAAATTTACAGAAGCCTTTAGAATGCCGTCTATTGAAAGAAGTTTTTTCTCTATCTTTGCCGCGCATCCGGCACAGCTCATGTTGCCAACAGGTATATCAACTGAAGATGCCACGGCCCTGCCGGGCACGGCCTTTTCATGAGACACCTCTTTTTCAGGGCTTATATAAGACTCCGGCGCGGCATCGAACTTCTTTTTGCAATTAGGATTGCAAAAATAGTACGTAACGCCAAGGTAAACGCTTTTACCTGCCGCGCTCTCTTCCTTAACTGTCATCTTGCAAACAGGATCAACGGGCATCTTTAAACCCCTCTTAAAAGGCTAATAAATCTTCTTCCTTATTATATTATAGCACCGATACGGGGAAGGCAATACCGGGCGCTATTTCCCCTTTGAGAGGCCGCGCTCTTTCCACGCGTGATAGACAACAGGTATGACGATAAGCGTAAGCGCGGCTGCGGTGAGCATGCCGCCGACCATGGGCGCGGCTATGCGCTTCATCACCTCGGAGCCTGTGCCGCCGCCAATCATTATGGGCAGCAGCGCGCCGATTATCGCGGCAACGGTCATTATCTTCGGCCTTACGCGCTTTGCCGCCCCTTCGATAACAGCCTCGGTAATATTCTCGGCTGCGGCTACGCCGCCACCTTCCATACGCCGCCTGTAGGCAATGTCAAGGTACACGAGCATAACAACCCCTGTCTCTGCCGCAACGCCTGCGAGCGCGATAAACCCGGCAGCGGAAGCAACACTCATATTATAACCGAGTATGTACATGAACCACACTCCTCCGACAAGGGCAAACGGCAATGTGAGCATGACTATCAACGGCTCGGCCAGATTACGAAAGTTCATGTACAGGAGAAACGCTATCACCGCTATCACAAACGGCATCACTAACATCAGCCTTGCCCGCGCTCTTTTCAAGTACTCATAGCGACCGCTCCACTCAAGCGAGTACCCGGCCGGAAGCTTAAGCTCGTTCTTAAGCTTCTCGCTTGCGGCAGCAACATAGCTTCCAAGCGCTGCCTTCGGGTACACGTATATCCACGCGTTAAGCCGCGCATCCTCGCTCTTTATCTCTGCAGCTCCCTTACGAAGCTTTATCACGGCAAGCTGCCCTATCGGGATATGCTCGCCGCCGGGGGTCGGCACGAGCACGGCAGAGAGCTTATCGATACTGTCTCTGTGCTCTCTACCGTAGCGCACGTTCACGGGATAGCGCTCCCTGCCCTCGACGGTCTCTGTGACATTCACTCCCCCGATTGCGGCCTCTATGGCATCCTCCACATCCCCGACGTTCAACCCGTACCTTGCCGCCGCCTTCCTGTCTATCTCGAAGTCGAGATAATTGCCGCCCGCGGCCCTCTCGGCAAACACCGCATCGGTCTCGTCCATTGACGACAGTATGCGCTCGGCCTCTAGAGAGAGCCGCTCAAGTTCTTTTATATCGGGCCCCGCTATCTTAACTCCGGCAGGAGAACGGATGCCGGTAGAGAGCATATCTATACGCGTCTGTATGGGCATGGTCATATCAACCTTGGAAATGCCCGGAAGCTTCAATGCCTCGCTAAGCTCGCGCCGTAGCTTTTCAGGCGTCATGTGGCTTCGCCATTCTTTTCTAGGCTTCACCTTTATAACGCTCTCTATCATCGAGAGCGGCGCAGGGTCGGTCGCTGTCTCGGCCCTGCCGGTCTTACCGAGCACGCTCTCTACCTCCGGAAACGCCATGATGATTTTATCGGTCGCATGGACTATTTCTTTTGCCTGCGCAATGGAGACGCCAGGCAGTAATGTCGGCATGTAGACAAGGTCTCCCTCGTCTATAACCGGCATGAACTCGCTATCCATCCTTACAAGGGGGATCACTGTAAGAAGCACTGCTATGGCAGCAGCGCCGAGCACGAGCTTCTTTTTTTGCAACGCAGCCCTTACAAGCGGCAGATAAAGCTCGATTAAACGCCTGTTCACCGGGTTCTTATCCTCGGGCGTTATCCTGCCTTTTATGAGATACCCCATGAGCACGGGCACGAGCGTTACGGCGATTATCGCGGATGCTGCCATGGCAAAGGTCTTTGTGTAGGCAAGGGGCTTAAAGAGGCGGCCCTCCTCTGCCTCGAGCGCGAAGATTGGAAGGAACGAGAATGTTATTATAAGAAGCGAAAAGAATAGCGCCGGGGCTACCTCCTTTGACGCAGCAGCCACTACGCGCCACCTGTCGCTGTCATCGTTTTTCTCAAGATGCTTATGCGCGTTCTCTATCATCACGATTGCAGCGTCTATCATCGCGCCTATGGCGATTGCGATGCCGCCAAGGCTCATTATGTTGGCATTTATGCCAAGCATGCTCATAACGAGTATGGAGGCGAGCATGCCAACGGGTATCGTAGCCACAGCAACAAGGGCGCTCCTTGCGTGAAAAAGGAACAGGGCGCAAAGAAGCGCGACAACTATGGATTCCTCGACAAGCCTTGTCTTTAACGTGGCAACCGCCCTGTCTATCAGGCCCGAGCGGTCGTATGCCTCGCGTATCTCAACGCCCTCTGGCAAGGACGCCTTTATCGACTCGAGCTTCTCCTTGACCTTTGCTATCACCTTACGCGCGTTCTCGCCGTGGCGCATGACGACAATTGCCGCAACCGTTTCTCCCTCGCCGTTATAGTCCACGACACCGCGCCTTTGTTCGGGGCCAAGCCTCACCTCGGCAATATCGCCAAGGGTTAGCGGCACTCCCTTGGACGCGCTTTTTACAACGACGTTTTTCAAATCCTCGATGCCCTTTATGTACCCGAGCCCCCTTACCATGAACTCGGTCCCTGCCATTTCAACGACGCGCGCGCCGACGTCGTTATTCGACCTCTTTATGGCCTCGTTTATCCCGTTTATGGTCACGCCGTAGGCACGAAGTTTCGCCGGGTCGAGCACCACCTGGTACTGCTTTACAAAACCTCCGACACTCGCCACCTCGGCTACTCCGTCAACGCTTTGCAGTTCGTAGCGTATGAACCAGTCCTGAAGGCTTCTTAGCTCGGATAAATCCCGCTTGCCGCTCTTGTCAACGAGCGCGTACTCGTATATCCAGCCGACCCCGGTCGCGTCCGGCCCAAGCGCTGCGCTAACGCCCTTCGGAAGCCGCCCGGCAATGGAATTCAAGTACTCGAGGACGCGGCTACGCGCCCAGTATATGTCAGTGCCGTCCTCGAATAGAACGTAGACGAACGAACCGCCGAAAAACGAATACCCTCTTACTGTCCTCGCTCCTGGAACGTTCAAGAGCGCGGTGGTAAGCGGGTACGTCACCTGGTCCTCGACAACCGCAGGGGCCTGGTTCGGATAATCGGCATACACGATGACCTGCGCATCCGACAGATCCGGTATTGCGTCTATGGGCATGCGAAAGGCAGCGACAATACCTGCCGCCACGATAAACAGGGCAATCAGCACTACACCTGCCCTGTTCCTTATGGAAAAATCTATGACGCGCTCTATGGGTGCCATAATAGCCTTTTAGTGGTGGTGCTCGTGCCCTGTTGCCGCTTTGCCCTTCTTATCTTCCCGCGCGGCATCGCCGCCGCCTGCGCCCGCCTTGCTCTCTTTTGCATTGCCAAGGTTCTTTATGGCCTCTCTCATGCTGCTCTCAGAATCTATAAGGAACTGCGCCGAGGTAACCACATCCTCGCCTTCCTTTACGCCGTCTGTTATCTCGTATATGCCCTCGCCCTCGACGCCAAGCGTGACGTTTCGCGGCTCGAACTTTCCACCACCGAGACTTACGATTACAACGCTTCTTTCCCCGGAGCGTATGACAGCCTCCGAGGGAACGGCAACGGCAGCGTGCTTTACCGTGGATTTAAAGGACACGGTCGCGTACATGTCCGGCTTCAAGAGGCCATCCTTATTATCGAGAACGAGACGGACCTTGTTGGTCCGCGTCTGGTCCTCGACAAACGGGTACACAAACGACACTGTGCCGTCAAACGTCTTACCGGGGTACGAGGCAACTGTTATGTCCGCCTTTTGCCCGGCCTTTATCCACGCGATGTCCTTTTCATATACATCGGCAATCACCCATACGACCGAAAGGTCGGCCAGTGTGTAGAGCTTTGTCCCGGGCTCTACATACATGCCCTCTGTAACGGGCTTATCAACGACTATGCCCGAGACCGGAGAATGTATGTGCAGGCTCTTGATTATCTCTCCTGTTTTTTCGAGCTCCTTTATCTGGTGAGCGGGAACATCATAGAGCTCGAGCCTTTTTCTGCTAAGAGCGACAAACGATTCCCTTCCGGCCTTTTCCATCTTCTTTCTGTTTTTTAGCGCCAGAAGATACTCCTCTTCGGCGCTGACAAGCGCCGGGCTGTAGATGGAAAGAAGCATGTCGTCCTTCTTTACATCGGCTCCGGTGGAGCTTACATAGAGCTTCTCTATCCAGCCGTCAACCTTCGCGTGCACCTGGTACACGCGCTTTTCGTCGAACTCGACCCTGCCAACGGTCTTTATATGCCTCGTTACTTCCGCGTGCCCGGCCTTTTCCGTCCTTACGCCAATTGTCTGCGTTGCCAGAGCGCCAATCGAAATGGCGCCGCCGGCCCCTACCGCTCCACCTGCCTCATCCTCGTAAACAGGAGTAAGGTCCATACCCATCGGCGATTTACCCGGCTTATCGGACTTAAAACTCGGGTCCATGGGATCGTGCCAGTAGAGTATCTTTCTCTTGGAAACGGCTTTTTCATCTGCCCCGATGCCTGAGTCGCTAAAGTACCTCGAGCCGTAGAACGCGAGAATGCCGCCGATAGCGAGCCCTGCAATTGCCGCGGCTATTATGGCCTTATTTTTTCCCATTGCTGCCTCCGTTTCCGTTTGAAGCCGTGCGCGGCAGATAATCCTTGCCAGTAATCCTCTCGAGCTCGGCAACGGCCTTAAGATAATCCGTAAGCGCTCTGTAATACGCGAGCCGAAACTCCAGAAGCAGCCCCTCGGCCTCAAGAAGCATGGAGAGCTTTTCCTTGCCGTTTTTGTACCTTGCCTCGGCAAGCTTGTGCGCGCGCTCTGCCTCGGGTATGAGCCTTGAATCGTATAATGCAACCACACGGGCCCGGCTCGTTATCTCGGCATAGAGAGTAAGCGCCTCGTTTACAGAGCCGCTTAGCGCGTCTCGCTCCATAATAAGCGCCTTGTCGACGCCAAGCCTTGCATCCTTTAGCGCTGCGCCTTTCTTGCCGAGCCAGAGCGGGATGCGAAGCCCCACCATATAGCCGAAGTTATTTTCGTCCTTCATTGCCGGATTGTCCGGCCGCATCATGGAATAAGTGGCGCCGAAAACGAAATCAGGCAGATAGGAATACTTTGCAAGGCTTACTTCGTACTCGCCCTTTGTCTTCTCAACAGAAGCCCTTTTTATATCGAGCGAGCCCGAGCGCGCATCGCTTAGGACCTCCTCGCGCGTCCTTTCGAATAGAGCGAACCCTATCTCTTCTGGCTCTGCCAAAGGCTCTGTTTCGTTCATGTTAAGGAGTTTTCTTATCCTGGCGATAGCCCCCTCGCGCATGCTCTCATACATTGCCGCGTCCGTGGACGCATCCGAATAAAGCCTCGATGCCCTAACGAGATCGTCCAATCCGGCGGTATTCAAGCCGTAATTGCTTTTTGTGACCGCGCCAAGATACTCAAGCACCGCCTCGTTCTCCCTCGTAACCTTAAGCGCTCTGTCGAAGAAATAATAATCGTAAAACGCCTTTTTGATGTCAGCTAACGCGTCCCGCTTTGCTGCCTCTGCCTGGAGCGAAGCTACAAGCGCGTCCTGGCCTGCTATCTTGCGCTTTGTTCCGAGCTTTCCCGGGAACGGCACGTCCTGGGTAAGCGATATCATGAATTCGTCTTCATCGCGTCTCGGCCTGTACTCGAAGGAAAGCATGGGGTCGTCGAGCGCGGACTCGACCTTTTGCCTTTTTTGCGCACGCTGTTCCTCTATGAGCGCGGCCTTGAGCTTTAAATTCCTTTTTCCTGCGGCCTCGATAAGCCCAGATAGCGTAAGCGCGTCTTCTGCTGCCGCAGGCCTTTGTTTGCCTTTATCGGCCAATGCAGGTAAAGAGAGCAGCAAAATACACGCCACCGCCGCTATGAGGTGTCTCATAGCTTCCATTAAAGCCCTTATATCAGATTTTGCAATACCCATGCCCTGTTTCATAACAAGCGCCTCGCATTACCTTGCCGATTCTACACCTTGTAGAATGCCCCGTCAAAAAAATATCAGCGTTTCTTCTCGCAGTGCTTTACGCAATCCTCGTCAACATCGTGATGGTGCCCGCCTTCGTGATTAGAATGTTTAAGGCAGTGCTCCGTTGTGCAGCTCTTTGTATCGGCTGTCGTAACCGTTGCGGAGAAGGTAAGCCCGGATGCCAGGAAGAACAACAATACAGCGCTAACTACAACGGCACGAAGCGGCGCTCTTTTACGTGCCTCATCGAGGCCAAGAAGCCTCTTTACCCTTGTCTCTACAGACGAGGCGCCGTCAAACCCTGCTCCCATTAAAACGAGGCCGTGATTAAGGGTAGCTGTTTTTACGAGCACCGAGGCAAGCGAGACAGGGTCCTCGGTCTTGTCTACAACGTACTTATCCGCTGCTTTCTCTGATGAATCCAGAAACATCCGCTCGATAAACGCGGCAAGCGGTAGATAATAGAACGCGTCTTTAAAAAAGGAGGCTGCAAGATACTTTAGCGGGTCTTTACTCCTTACGTGGTGTATCTCGTGAAGCACGACTTGCCTTAGCTCTTTTGATGTCAACGCCTCGACAAGTGAGCGGGTAACGTACACGCGCGGCTTGAAGAGCCCGGCAGTAAACGCTGCCTTCAGGTCCCCGGCGTCCAGAAGTGCCAGCGGGCCCTTTGAGCCCGAAACTCTCATGCCCCGAAGCGCGAGATGCGCGGACAAAACGCGGCGGATAAGATTAAATGCGGCATAAATAAGCCCGCTTGCGGCTGTTATGAGCGCTGTCCAGATAACAGCAAGGCCGATCACATCACCCCTCTCGGCGCAAAAGGAGGCAACACTCCTACACCAGTTAAGAAGCGCCTCGGTTGCCGCGGCAGCGGCCGGTATGCCCGAGAGCACGCCAAGCGTAACGATGACGGAAACAAGTATGGATATGTAGAACAAAGGGGCCATTACTTCCTGCCTTCCTTTATGCCGGCCTTCTTTTCCTCTATAAGCGCGGCAAGCTTATCAAGCTCGTTTGGATTTCTCGATGCGAGTATATCGACAAACGACGCAGCCGCAGAACTGCTCCAGAGCTCCATAACGCCCTTTATGACCTCTCTTGAGGCCCTGCCCTCGAACTCGTCCTTACCAAGCGCTGGGGTGAACACGTAAACGCTCTCGCCCTTGCTTTTTACGACAAGGCCTTTTTTCACAAGACGCTCGAGCACCGTGAGCACGGTCGTAAGGGCGGCATCCCTTGTGCGCCCTACCTCGTCCCTGACCTCTTTGCCGCTTAGCCCGGCCTTCGAGGCCCAAAGCGCGTTCATAACCGCCTCTTCGAGGCTTCCGAGCACGCCTCCGGGGCCGTTATCCGATGTTCTAAAGTTCCTGGCTATCTTTTTGACCATAACACCACCTATACCTATAATTTTATTCTACAAACAGTAGAATGTCAAGCAGCCGCGAAATTACCGCTATTATGCCCAAGTTATGATTTATCTGAAAAACGGCGGCGAATGAGGAACCAAGCAGCTGCCACAGGCAGGAGCAAAACGAAGCCAAGGGTAAAAACCCTTAAATAATCGATAGTTAGCCTTTTGTTGCCAATATCGTACTTGAAGATGATTAGCTTTATGCGGTCCACTACGCCCAATTCGCCGCCTGCCCTGGATATACCGAGTATCGAGTCGTTCACAGCGCCAATAATTTCCTCGGGCTTGAAGTTCACGCCATATAACTGGCGGATAATGACCCCGTTGCCATCTACCACGGTTATCATGTTTGTATGGACAAAGCCGTCGCCGGTCTTCTCGAAGTAAAATCCGCGGCTATCGCAAAACTTCTTTATCGTTTCCGCATTGGCCGTTGCAAAGCGCCAGTTCTCGCTGCCGCCGAAACTATCGGAATGTTCCTTCAACACCTTCGGCGTATCGTTTTCTGGGTCAAAGGACACTGTCAAAGCGGCAAACCTATCTCCAGGGGGCTCCATCTCCTCGAACGCGCGCTTAAGGGATTTAAGAATCGGCGGACATGTGTGCGGGCAGCTCGTGTACACATAACTAATGACAAGCGGCCTGCCTGCGCCGTAGTCCTTTACGGAAAAAGGCTTTGAATCCGAGTTCGTGAGAGTGGCGTCCGGCGGCTTGCTGCCGATTGCATTGTCGCCGGCAAGAGAGTCGGCGCCGTTATCAACCGCACGAAGCGGCAAGGCGTAAGCAAACAAAACAACCGCCGCGCATACCGAAAGGGATATATTTTTAAATGACGGCATAAGAAGGTTTTTATTTTGCAACAAAACCGTTTTCAGGCTGCCTTTTCTTAAGCAGCGCCCTTAGCGCTATCACTATGAACAGCACGCCGCCGACTATGGCCACAAAAGCACCGACACCGAAGAGCGCCATGCTTATGACCTTCGCGGCCTTATCGAGCCCCTGCGCCTCGCCAAATGTCTTTCTCGCAACCCCGTGCGCTCCGGCAATGAACATCGCCAGAACAAAAAGCCCCTGGCCTGCAAGATAGACATAGGGCTGCACCGAGGCAACCCTTCTTGCAACAGAGCCGGGCTTCAACTTATCGAAGAAATAGTAGGCAAGCCCCATGAAGGCAAGCGTAATGCCGCCTATCTCGCCGTGATAGTGCGCCGGTATCTTGGTGTTGTAGCCGTAGATGGTAAAGGCTATCAGGCCGCCCATGAGAAATAGCACCATCGAGAATACCGTTGCCGAGAACTCGGGCCTTGCCCACGGCATGTTTCTTATATTCGCCCAAAGGCCGCGGCCCGTGTCATTATAAAACGCCCTCAGCACGAGGATCGCGGCAACGAATGTCGAAGGCCCGAGCCCGAACTCCATAAGTGCGGTAAAAAAGCGTCTGTGTCCGTAGGAATCTATATCCGTAAATATGTATGCAAACGGCGTTGCCATGACAAATACGGTAAATAAGCCGAATATGAAACGACCCTTGTTAAAGACAACGGGCATCTTTCCGGTAAGCTTGTACGTTATATAGAACCAGACCGTTACCATTGCCGCTGTGTTCGTGAACTGAAGAATATGGCCGCCTCCCCAGAAGACCGTTTCAAGGTCGCGGCTGCCGCCCTCGCCCAGAACAAAATACGCGGAAACAAGGAAGCTTAAAAAAGCAAAGAACACGGCAAATATCGAGCTCGCGCTCCCGATACGCAAAAGCTTTAAATCGTCCTTTCTCGCAATGTCGTGGCGCGTCCTTATTATGGTAATATAGCTTTCTATGCCTGCCACGAGTATGCCGAGGCAGAGAATAACGAACCCTGCATAAAAAAGCTTATGGTCGAGTATCGGCACGTAGTTTACAAAACTCGGCTCGCCGAGCCCGAAAAACGCGCACACGGATATAAGCGCCGTCCCGATAGCCGCAAACGCAAAAGCTCCCCACGCAAGAAGCGGGGCCGCGACCGGGCGCTTCAAAAACCACGTGGCTATATAGACCCAGAAAGCGCCCTCAAAGGCAAAGAACCAGATTATGAAGGCAAGTATCACGTGCGCAACGAGCGAGACCTTCATATAATCGACGTTCGGAAAGAACTCATGCACCGTTGGCGTCCTTGCCGCTGCAACGAGGAATGCAAACCCTCCGGCAAGCACAAGCGCCAGTACGGCAAACACCAGCCATGCGGTAAAAAGCCTCGCCGAACCTTTATCCATATTCTCTTTGTCCATAGAAACCTCTCTCAAACAAATAGGCCGGATGGCGGCCAAAACATACACGCCGCACTCCGGCCAGCAATAAAAATTATATCAAGACAGGCTTAAAAGGCAACCTGTTTTCAAAAGGCTACTTTGTCCGAAACTCTACACCCCTGTCCTTCATAAAGGCGGTGATGATCTCCGGGTGCACGGCCCAGCCGACATCGAGAAAACGCTCGGCCTCGCCCGGCCTCTCTGCAGCGCCGAAACCAAGCGGCAGATGCGCGGTCCTGCTCTGTATGCCCCATACGCGGCCTTCGGTATCGAAGACCGGGCAGCCGCTATGGCCCCGAAGCCCGGGGCTCGATGTTTCGATGAACTTCGGCGTCATCTTCTCCTCTTTCTCGGTCTTGAAGACGATGTTACGCGTAAATATGCCGTCGAGCGGGAACGGCACAAGGTTCTGAAAATCGAGCGAGAACTTTCCTGTCTTATCGTCGAACTTCGCATCAAGCTCGGTAAAGGCGTACCCAAGGCGGCAAAGGCTCGTGCCGATTTTCATCTCCACCTTCGGGTCGGCAAAGACCGGGTACTCGGCGACGGTCGAGGCATCGAACGGGTCAAGTCTGCCAAGTATTATATCGGCCTGCGGGATGACGCCGATATCGGCTATCTGCTGGCCGTCGGTGCCGGGCCAGATGGAGGAGGATGTGACCCATTTAAGATTCGGCCTCATCTTCTTAAGCTCTTTTTGCGCAGCAGATGAAACGTCGGCCTTCAACTTCGCGGCCTTTGCGTGGTAGTCGTCCATGGCCTTCATATCCATCTTCTGGAGCGGTATAACCTCGAAAATATGCGCGGCGCTAAGAAACCAGCCGTCCTTGTTTATGACCATAAGAGTTCCGCCATCTGCCCTGACAGTGCCGTCGTAGAGCCTTCTACTTGCTATGACCGGGCGTATATACTTCAATGCCTTTTCAACAGCGCTACCGAACATTTTAAATACCTCCGCATGATTACTTCGCCAAATAAGCTAACATAATCCGCTTGAAATAACAAACCTTTATGCGCGGCGCTGCGGCCTTGACATGCGCCCCGAATTACTGTTAACTATAAAAATGCCAAAGAATAGGGCTTCGGCAAAATTCAGCGAAGAAGACCTCTTCTTCATGCAAGAGGCCGTGAAGGAGGCCTTGAAGGCCGAGAAAAAAGGCGACGTGCCAATCGGCGCCGTAATCGTAAAAGACGGCAGGATAATAGGCCGCGGTCATAATAGAAAGGAAGCTGCCGCTGACCCTACGGGCCACGCCGAAATAGCGGCAATCCAAAAAGCGGCGAAGAAACTCAAGGCATGGCGCCTTACCGGCTCCTCTATATATGTTACGCTCGAGCCGTGCTTGATGTGCATGGGCGCTCTTGTGCAGGCAAGGATAGAAAATCTCATATTCGCGTGCAGGGACCCGAAGGCCGGGGCCGCAGGGTCGTTATACGACGTGGCTGCAGATAAGCGCCTAAACCATAGGATAAACGTAAAAGAGAGCCTGCTTACGGAAGAAGCAAGCGTGATGTTAAAAAAATTCTTCTTAAAACTCAGGAAAAGAAACGAACGGAACCTGCTTGCCGCAAAAATAAAAAAACACGGCGGAGAATAGACCAATGACAATCGAGATAAAGGACAACATATTCCGCGAATACGACATCAGGGGCAAATACCCGGGAGAGCTCTCAAAGGACGTTGCCCGGTGCCTTGCCTCTGCATACGCAAAGCTTCTAAAGGAAAAATCGAAAAAAGACCCGCTTACCGTAACGATAGGCAGAGACGTCCGCACAAGCTCAACCGAGATAAAGGACGTGCTCGCAACAACACTCTCTAACGCCGGCATAAACGTCATAGACATCGGCGAGTGCCCGACCCCGCTCCAGTATTTTTCGCTATTCACGCTCGACGCCGATGGCGGCATAATGATAACCGGAAGCCACAACCCGCCGGAATATAACGGCTTCAAGATAAGTGTGGGCAAGGAGACCATCCACGGCAAGGAAATCCAGGCATTCAAGGAGATGGTAAAGGCAGCTGCAAAGGAGACGCCTGCCGCGGCTGCAACAAAGGGCAAGGTCTCGACCATAAACATCATAGAGAAATATACCGCGTTTCACGTGGAAAAATTCGGCCCTATACTTAAAAGTCTTGGACTTAAAAAACCTTTGAAGATAGTCGTTGATGCGGGGAACGGCACAGGCGGGCTCGTTGCGCCCAAATTACTCGAAAAGCTCGGCATAGAGGTAACATCCCTATTTTGCGAGCCTGACGGCACCTTCCCGAACCACCACCCTGATCCCACAGTGCCCGAAAACCTCGAGCACCTCATAACAGAGGTGAAAAAACAGGGCGCTGACTTCGGCATAGGCTACGACGGGGATTCCGACAGAATAGGCGTCGTGGATGAAAAAGGCGCGATAGTCTGGGGCGACCAGTTGATGATTATCTACGCAAAGGACATTCTAAAGACAACAAAGAACGCAACGATAGTCGGCGAGGTAAAGTGCTCGCAGGTCATGTACGACGAAATAAGGAAAAGCGGCGGCAATGCCGTAATGTGGAAGACAGGGCATTCTCTCATCAAGTCCAAGATGAAAGAACTCAAGGCCTCCATGGCAGGGGAGATGAGCGGCCACATATTCTTTGCGGACAGGTACTTCGGCTTCGATGACGCGGTTTACGCATCGTGCCGCATAGCCGAGATATTTGCCAAGCTCAAGGCCGAAAACCCTTCTGCCGTGTTCTCGGACCTCCTAAAGGGGCTTCCAAAGACATTCGTAACGCCAGAGTACAGGGTCGACTGCCCTGACTCGGAAAAGTTCGGCGTGATAGAGAAGATAAAAGCCGGACTGAAAAACGACCCGCCCAAAGACCTCTCCATACGCGAGATCATAGACATAGACGGCCTTAGAATTATCTTTGACAACGGATGGGCGCTAATGCGGGCAAGCAACACACAGCCCGTGCTCGTCTTGAGATACGAGGCAACGGACGAGGCGTCGATAGAAAAATTCAAGGGGTTCGTAAGGGCAAGGATAAAACAGGCCTGGAGCGGGTTTAAGGGTTAGAAGGGTCTGCAACAAGCTCGAAAGCGCCGTCATCGAGGTCGACATTTGGCTTCGCGCCTTTTACTACTATTTCAAAGGACTCTCCTCTGCTCTCAACGCGCATAGACCGCGGCAGCATAACGCAGCCCGTCTCTTCATAACCGCCAAGCGTCACGACAACCGAAAGCGGCCCTACCGCCTTTACGGCCTTTGCTATGCGCCCGTCTGCCGAACGTTCGAGCTGCCACGAATCCGAAAGAATGCCGCCAAAAGCTCCTCTATCATCAAAAAGAAACTCTACAACCTCGCGTGCGGTAAGAAGGGTTAATGGGTTTGAGCCGTTAGACTCATCGCAATCCCTGACGCTTCCTTCCGAATAATAGGCGCACCCCTTGTCGCTTGCCGCTATAATGGCAATACGCCTGTTCATTGCGCCGTAGACCTCGAAGCGCATGGCATCCGGGCGCCTGACATACATAACGGCCCTTGCCGCGTTTTCGGAATTTTCGTGTTTGATAAGAGCGGTTATTCTAAGCGTAGAGATAACGCCTGCAGCGGCGCAATCAGGCTTTATGGCAGGGGCCGATACGCACCCGGCAAGCAGGACAAAGAGCGCGGCAAGGCAAATCGCGCGAAGCACAGCCTTATTCCTTCTCTTTTTCTAATTCGCGTCTGACGTTACGAAGCTTTTCCTTTAATGCCTCGTTACCCGGCGACAGGCTTGCTGCGCGGCCGTAGGCCTCCTCGGCCTTTCTCTTGTTGGAACTTTTCAGATATACGTCGCCAAGATGCTCGGCAACGGTAGGGTCTTCCGGCAGATACTTCGTCGCCCTCTCGAGCTCCGCTACCGCCTTCTTCAATTCGCCCTTCTTGAAATACACCCAGCCGAGGCTGTCGAGTATGTCGCCGCTCTCGGGCTTTTCCGCCAGGGCGCGCTTTATGTAACTCTCGGCTTTATCGAGGTCCATGCCGCGCTCCGCAAGCGCGTAGCCGAGATAGTTCAACGCATTAACATGCCTCGGGTTTATGGCTATGACCGCGTTCATGTGCTTTAAAAAATTATCCCAGTTGCCGCTTTCGTCGTAGAGTTCTCCGAGAAGATAGTGCCTGTCGGCATCACCCGGGGCTTTCTTTACTTCCTCCTCGAGCACCTTTATGGCCGCATCCCTTTCGGCCCCGGCCTCGGTTTTCTTGTCAAGCGAGGCAAAGAGCTTGGCGGCGCGGCGCTTGGCCTCGACAAACCACTCATCATTCTTCTTTATCTTCGAAAACTCGACAGCGGCCTTTTCCGGCTTACCTGCCTTTTCACATACAGTTGCCAGATAAAACCTCAACCTCGAGTTATCGGCGTCTATCTTAAGGGCCCCCTCGAACTCGACGGCGGCCTCATCGTTCATGCCGAGCTTATCCATATAGATAAGCCCTTTCTTCGTATACGCATCAAGGGCCGAATGCGAAACCTTTTTAAGCTCTTCGTACTGCTCAAGGGCTTCCTCGTAACGTTTTTCTGCGACAAGCACCCTTGCAAGGAGCTTTCTAACCGAATACTCGTGCGGCGAAATCCCTATTGCCTTCGTATATATCTCTATGGCCTTTGCGTTATCGCCTTTATTCTCGTATAACCTCCCAAGCTCCACATGCGCCGACGGAAACTCGGGACCAAGCTCCACGGCCTTGTTTAGATGTTCGAGCGCATCGTTTAGGCGCCCCATCTCCGACTCCGCAAGCCCGAGATAATACAACCCCACGACCGAATCCGGCACTTCGCTTATCAGTTTTTTGTAAATCTCTATCGCCCTGTCGTGATCGTTGTTATTGACATATATATTGCCGAGTATCAGATACGGCCTCTGGTTCTTGGGGTCGAGTTTTATAACGGCCCCGAACTCGGCTATGCTTTCGTCGTATTTTTTATCCACCAGGTAAAGATCGCCAAGCATCAACCGTCCGCGCACATCCGACGGCGCAAGCTCCACGGCCTTCTTCGCCATAAGAAGGGCCCTGTCTATATCGCCATGTTTGTAATAAAGATACGCGAGTTCGGAGTGCACAAGGGCCGATGACTCGTCTATGGCAAGCACCTTTTTGTAATATTCTATGGCTCCCTTTATATCTCCGGAATCCTTTAGTTCCTGTGCTACGAGGAAATAATAATAGGTATCGCTCTCGTTTTTCTTCTCTACGACGACATCCTCTACGCGAGGCTTTCCGTCGACCTCTATGACCCCGCCCTGCTGTTTCCCGGGATGCTTGGCATTCATTGAAGGCCCGTGCGCGCACGCAGCAAGGGCGCCCGTGATAATCGCAACGAGCGGCAACAAGACAATGCGGCCGGCCTGATTACGCGCTATCTCAAAACTTGACATATTCATGGTTATTCACCTTATCCCGCGACACTCGGGACATTACTTTGGGTTGATATCCGCAAAAATACCGACAAAACGCCACAGATACGGCTTATCTTTTTATTTTAACATTTCGGAGAAACCTGAGTCAATGAACGGTTGCTTACGATGAAAACGGCGTAACGATGCGGGAAATCAAGACGCGTGCGGCTCATGCGCGGTCTTTTCTGCAGCCTTTGGCACGGCAGAGCCAAGAACTGCCTCTGCGCGGCTTATCACATCCTCGGAGATTACCATGCCCTCGCCCCTGCCCATATCAAGAAGTATCTCGGCAAGGGTCTCTGCCTTTTCCCTGGGGCTAAGGTGCTTATGAATAAGAATGCGCTTCAAACCCTTAAGCACAAAAGCGCCGCCATGGGTATTGACCTCCCCTTTTTTCAGGTCGTCGTACCCGACCTGTATGGAGAGCCCCTCGGCAGCCTGCTCAAGGAATATAAGCGTTTCTTCGTGCTTCACACATATATAATCTCAATAATCGCTTGGGCTTGTCAAGACAAAACAGGCAAAAGAACAAACCCTGCATATTGACAACCGGGCCGGCTTATTCTATATTAGATATAGCCGCATAACGTCTAAAAACCGGAGCCTTAAAATGTCGGAAAACGTGATTGAAGTAGCAGATTCCTCCTTTGACGCAATGATTCTCAAATCCGAACTGCCAGCTCTCCTTGATTTCTGGGCGCCGTGGTGCGGCCCCTGCAAGGCTATATCTCCAACGGTTGAGCAACTGGCCGCGGAATACAAAGGCAAGTTGCGGGTCGCCAAGATAAACGTCGACGACAACCCCGCCACACCAAGCAACTTCGGTGTACGCGGCATCCCTACACTAATACTCTTCAAGGGCGGCAAAGAAGTCGACCGCATCGTGGGCGCGGTATCGAAAAGCAACATGATAAGCCTGATTGGCAAAGCACTCTAATCTGCCTCCTTATCACACAGACCATCCATGGCAGCCGGATTGTCCTGCAAAGGACAATCCGGCGCATATAGCAATAACCGCAAAACATTCAAAACATTGGCCGCTAGATTCCAAAGACCTTGCAAATCATATCCATTACGCATTTTTTACAAGGCTTACAATTATTGTCAGGTTACTTTTGTCATTACCCTGCGGTTACAGTTTTAAAACTCCTTTAATAACAATAGGTTAGCTGCCGCCCCGATCTGGCATCCTTCTTGCTCTTATACTATGGCATAAGGCAATTGCCTTGGATAATTAACTAAACTTAATACAGAACAAAACACAAAATAGCACTTACACAGGAGGGTATATAAAATGAATACATTTAGAGCAAAGTTTTTGGCATCCGTAGCAGTACTGGCAGTGGCAGCGCTATTAACACTTGCGTATACAACCGCGACAAGCGCAGCACCGGCACCGCCGAAAGTTCCTAAAGTCGTTTATACGATAGACGGCGCAATAAACCTTACAAAGAACCTTGCGGCAAGGAACGAGATAACGAACCCCGGCGTGCTTAACGCAATACTTAAGCAACTCGACGGCGCAAAGGACAAGATAAAGGCAGGCGACAAGGCCGTTGCGGTAAACAAGCTCGAGGCAACCAAGAACTTCATTGGGGCCCAAGCGGATAAGCACATTACTCAAAACGGAGCAACAACACTCCTTAACTACCTTACGAACCTGATAAAGGTACTAAACGCATAAAAATAACCGACCCCTCCTGAAGGCCCGCGCCGATGCAGTTTTATTTGCGGCGCGGGCCTTTTCCTTTTCAAGTTCCGCCCCGTATCCATTGAAAAAATGCGCATATCCTGATAGAATCGATATAGTAGCCTCCTGACAAAATCCTTCCCATCAAAACAAGGGGACTTCGATGAAAGAAATTCTGACCCCGAACGCTCTAACGGTTCTCGGAAAAAGATACCTCAAAAAAGACAGCAGCGGCAACGCTGCCGAGGGCCCCGAAGACATGTTCAGACGTGTTGCCGCGAATATCGCAAGCGCAGAGTCCGCATACGGACATCCGTCGAAAAAAGCCGAGGAAGAATTCTACGAAATGATGACCTCTCTTGAATTCCTCCCCAACTCCCCAACCCTTATGAACGCCGGCAGAAAGCTCCAGCAACTCGCGGCATGCTTTGTGCTGCCAATCGAGGACTCGATAGAATCCATATTCAAGGCCGTAAGAGACACTGCCGTGATACACCAATCAGGAGGCGGCACCGGGTTTTCGTTCTCGAGACTAAGGCCCGCAAACGACACTGTTGAGTCCACCGGAGGCATGGCAAGCGGCCCCATATCCTTCATGCGCGTATTTAACACCGCAACCGAGGCAATAAAGCAGGGTGGCACAAGGCGCGGGGCCAACATGGGCGTACTTTCCGTGCACCACCCGGATATCCGCGCATTCATAACAGCGAAAGACGACCCAAAGGAGTTCGCCAACTTCAACCTCTCTGTTTCCATTACGGAAGAATTCATGCGCGCGCTGCGCTCCGGCGAACCTTACCCGCTTACCAACCCACACACAGGTAAAATTTCGGCAATGGCGGATGCAGCCGAGATGTTCTCGCTCATAGCAACTTCTGCATGGAAGGGCGGAGAGCCCGGCATCCTCTTTATCGACGCGATAAACACCGTAAACCCGACCCCGAGGCAGGGTGCCATGGAGGCGACAAACCCGTGCGGCGAGCAACCGCTCCTGCCATACGAGGCCTGCAACTTGGGCTCCATAAATCTTTCCCGCATGCTTAAAAAAAGCCCCGGCAGGGAATGGAGCATGGACTTCGACAAGCTTGCCAGAACAGTGCACACGGCTGTCCGCTTTCTGGACAATACTATAGACATGTGCAAATACCCGCTCCAGGAGATAGACAAAACGGTCAGGGGCAACCGTAAGATAGGGCTTGGAGTAATGGGCTTTGCCGACATGCTTATACGCCTTGGCATTCCCTACGGCAGCGAGGCCTCGCTATCTACAGCCGAGGAGGTCATGGGTTTTATCAATAAGACCGCAAAGAAGGCGAGCGCCTCTCTTGCAAAGGAGCGCGGCGCATACCCAAGCTGCGAGGCCGGGCACGGGGCAAGGAACGCGACTGTAACAACGATTGCGCCAACCGGCACGCTTTCCATAATAGCCGGGTGCTCCTCGGGCATAGAACCGCTTTATGCATTAAGCTACGATCGAAGGGCCCTTGGCAACATAACACTCCACGAAATGACGCCTCTTCTCGAGGAAGCGCTCTTTGACGAAGGATTTCTAAAGGAAGAAATACTAAAACACGTGCGCGAAGGCAAAGGCCTCGGCGAAAGACCCGATGTGCCGGAAAAAATAAAAAGGCTTTTTGTCACGGCAGAAGGGATATCCCCGGACGACCATGTACGCGTGCAGGCGGCATTCCAAAGACACACGGACAATGCCGTAAGCAAGACCGTAAACCTTTCTTCGGCATCAACCCCCGAGGACGTAATGCGCGTCTACCTTCTCGCATACGAACTCGGGTGCAAGGGCATTACCGTGTACCGGTCCAGATCAAGAACAGAGCAGGTGCTTAGCTGCAAGGATACTCCCTACTGCTAAAAGATACGTGTTGATTTTTTCGTAAAAACATCTATCATATAGCGAACAGAAAAACGGAGCCGGTAAAAACACATGTCCTTATCCCACGAAATACTGCTACTACTGTTTTACCTCGTCATCATAGTCGTGGCCTGCGAACTCTTCGCAAACGCAATCGAATCGCTCGGGGCAAAACTTAACTTCTCCGAGGGCGTCACGGGAAGCATATTCGCGGCAGTAGGCACGGCACTTCCGGAATCAATGGTGCCGGTAGTCGCAATCGTCGGCGCATGGACTTCGGGCAACTCGGAACTAAGCCAGCACGTTGCAGAAGAGGTCGGCGTCGGCGCCATACTTGGAGCGCCGTTCATGCTCTCGACCCTCGCCTTCTGCCTTGCCGGCGGGGCGACGTATTACTTCAGAAAGAAACGCAACACAAACTCCCTTAAACCCGAACCAACCGGATTCAGAAGGGATATCGAGTTTTTCCTCGTGGCCTTCACCCTTGCTTTTATCGTGGCCTTTTTGCCGCAAAGCCTGAAACTCGTAAGGCTCTTTGTGGCGATAATGCTCATCATCCTTTACTTCTACTATGTGCTCGAAACCGTAAAGGCCAGCGAAAAACTCGTTGCCTCGGGGCACGGGGTGGAAGAAAGTAACCCACTCTACATATCGCGCGTATTTAGCGACCATATGACGTTCGTGGTTATACAGCTTCTCGTAGCCGTGGGCTTCATTATTTTCGGCGCAAAAGGGTTCGTGCACGGTGTAGAGGGGCTCTCTAATATACTCGGCATACCCGTAATCGCCCTGTCGCTCATAATCGTGCCTATTGCCACCGAACTTCCCGAAAAGGTAAACAGCGTCATCTGGATACGCTCATCAAAGGACACGATGGCCGTCGGGAACCTTAGCGGCGCAATGGTCTTTCAGGGAAGCATGCTCCCGGCCCTTGGCATATTCCTTACGCCTTGGACAATGAACCTTACGGTCATGGCAAGCGGCTTACTTACCATTATCGCCGCTCTCTGGCTCTATTACTGCATACGCCGCGGCATAGAGATAAGAGCGCGCCACCTCGTGTTAAACGGCATCCTCTACATCATATTCGTCGGCATCGTGATATACGGCTACGCGTAGCGACAAAGACCGATTTATATTGAACGCTGCGCTAAATCCTGTTAAAAATATGTAGGGGGTTAATACCATGGCAAAGATTTCTCCGTCCATACTTTCGGCGGACTTTGGCGACCTTAAAAAGGAAGTCGCAGCGGTCGAGGCCGCTGGCGCAGACTATCTGCATGTAGACGTGATGGACGGCCACTTCGTCCCTAATATCACAATCGGCCCGTTTGTGGTCGAGGCGCTAAAGAAGATCACAAAGCTTCCCCTCGACGTGCACCTCATGATAGAAGACCCCGATAAATACATCCCCGCGTTTGCAAAGGCCGGCAGCTCCATACTTACAGTGCATGTGGAGGCGAGCACGCACCTTCACAGGACGATACAGCTCATAAAGGAGCTTGGCGTAAAGGCCGGCGTCACGCTAAACCCGTCCACTCCGGCAGAGTCAATCGGCGAAGTGATTGGCGACGTCGACCTTGTGCTCGTTATGAGCGTAAACCCTGGGTTTAGCGGCCAGGGGTTTATCGAAGCGAGCATTCCAAAGCTGCAAAAAATCAGAAAAATGCTCGATGCGGTTTCTTCCAGGGCAGAGCTTGAGATAGACGGCGGCATCAAGCCTTCAAACATAGCCAGGGTTGCGAAGGCCGGGGCGGATGTATTCGTTGCCGGAAGCGCGATATTCGGAAGTAGCGACTATAAAAAAACCATCGCCGAGATGCGAAGCGCAATAGCCGGCAAATAACGCGCCCGTACCGCGACCGGCAAAGCGCCTGCTTTCTATGCCAAAGGCCTACCACCTAAATATCGACAAAAAAGACATCAAAGGCTCTGTCACGGCCCTGTTGCCGGGAGACCCTGCACGCTGCCGTCTTATAGCCTCCGAAATAACAAAGCGTTACGGCGGCTCGGCGCGCCTGCTTGCCGAAAAGCGCGAGTTCACATCGTACCTCGTATGCGGCGGCAAAAAGACCGTACTCGTCACGTCCACGGGAATAGGCGGGCCGTCGGCATCCATCGCAATAGAGGAACTTGCAAGGCTCGGAATAAAAAACTTTCTTCGCGTGGGAACAACCGGCTCCATCCAAAAAAACATAAAGGCCGGCGACGCCGTAATCACTACCGCCTCGGTAAGGCTCGACGGCGCCTCGCTCCACTACGCACCGATAGAGTACCCTGCTGTTGCCGATTTCTCGATAGTCAACGCGCTTATCATGGGCGCGAAGGCCGCGAAGATAAAGTTTCACGCCGGCATAAGCGCGTCCTCGGACACCTTCTATCAGGGCGAAGAACGCCACGACCGTTTCAGAAAATACATTATACGCGCAATCAAGGGCTCGACCACCGAATGGAAGGCGCTTCACGTGCTGAACTTCGAAATGGAATCCGCCACGATACTTACCGTGGCCGCGTCCATGGGGCTCAAGGCAGGATGCGTCACAGGTGTGGTAAATAAAGGCGGGGAAGGCAACATCACGCCCGAAAAATTACGGCTCGGCGAGAGCGCGGCCGTAAAAACGGCCATTGCCGCGCTCGCTTATATGGAGGAATAACTCATGTTATTTTATTTCGTAAGACACGGGGAAGCCAACCTTATAGAAGAAGACTCGGAGCGCGGACTTTCGGCAAAAGGCATAAAAGAGGCAGAACTCATAGGAGCACGCCTAAAGGCAATGAAGGCGCGACCGCTGCGTATACTGCACAGCTCCAAAAAGCGCGCCATACAGACCGCGCAAATCATCTATAAGCACCTCACACCACCCGGAGGAATATATGAAACGCCAGGGCTAAACCCAAACGACGACATTGAAAAATGGGTTGCCAGACTGGCCGAGGAGACAACCAGCCTGATGCTCGTCGGGCACCTTCCGTTCCTTGCCGTTCTTGCCGCAGAGCTTACCGGTGAAAATCCCGATGACATGGCCTTCGAAACAGCAACTGCATTGTGCATTGACAGAACCGATCAGGAAGGGTTCAAGAAGAAATGGAAAATCACGCCTCGCGAGGGCTAATAACGGTTACCTGCGCTCAAAATCGTCATCGTAGCGCGTGATATCGTCCTCTCCGACGTAAGTACCGTTTTGAACCTCTATAATCTCTAACGATACATTTAAAGACGTATTTTCGAGCCTGTGCTTAACGCCAAGCGGAATAAACGTGCTCTCATTGGTTTTAACAGTTAAAACTTCCTTGCCCCTTGTGACCCTGGCCTCTCCTGCCACAACCACCCAGTGCTCGCTTCTTTTTGCGTGCGATTGGAGGCTAAGGCGCATCCCCGGCATTACGACTATCTTCTTTATCTTATAAAGGTCTCCCTCTTCGAGCACGGTATACGCGCCCCAAGGCCTCTCGACGGTAACATGGGTCTCGTGCTCGGCATGGCCCTTTTTCTTTAATATATCGACAACGTCCTTTACCTCCTGCGCCCTGTCCTTACGGCACACAAGGGTTGCGTCGGGGGTATCGACGAGTATAATATCGTCTAACCCTATGGTCGCAACAAGACGGTCCGAACCGATTATGAAAGAATTCTTACTGCCTATATCAACGACCGTGCCTTTTATGATGTTGCCGTCCTTGTCGGTATCGTATACATCCTCAAGCGACGACCACGAGCCTATATCAGACCACTCGAACGCAGCCTCGACCATCGAGACATTGGCGCTTTTCTCAAGCACGCCGTAATCTATGGAAATGGACTCCATGGAAGCGTACGCCTTTTCGATATCTTCGCCGTTCTTTATTGCCATGAGATTTTTATAGACCAAAGGCAGGTGCCTTCGCATTTCATCTAGAATAGCCGAGGCCTTCCACACGAATATGCCGCTATTCCAGAAGTAGCCGCCGTCCTTAAGATACTTTTTCGCCTTCTTCAAATCCGGTTTTTCAACGAATTTTTCAACACCTCTTACTTTTATCTTATCTATTTTGGACGCCTTTTTGCCGGACGTCTTTATATACCCGTACCCCGTCTCCGGGCTACCTGGCTTTATGCCAATAGTAACAAGCCTTCCGTCAAGCGCGACCTCGTATGCCGCTCTAAGTGTAGAGCAAAACCCGTCGTTATTACCTATAAGATGATCTGCCGGAAGAACGGCCATGACAGCCTCGGGATCTTTCTTTACGACCTCCACTGCCGCAAGCCCTATTGCAGGGGCCGTATTCCTGCCAAAAGGCTCAAGCACGAAGCCGGTAAGAAGCGGCTCCTTGTCGAACTTAAGATGCAGCCGCATAAGCTCTGCTTGCGCTGGGTTCGTTACAACAGCTATATGCTCAAGCGGCATGAGGTGCTTAAGCCTCTTTACCGTTGACATAAGGAGGCTCTCCTCGCCAGCAACCTTAAGAAGCTGCTTTGGAGTGGAAACACGGCTAAGGGGCCAGAACCTCGTGCCCACGCCGCCGGCAAGTATCATACCGTAAAAACCCTTGATAGATGTCTTCACTTTATAACCTTAAGCGCAGTCGATATCATATCCTTTAAATCCTTGAACGAGCGCACCCTGCCAATATAGTGCAACAAACGCCTGAAACTCAAGAGGTAAAAACTGCGATTGGCTTTTTTTACGAGCCTCTCGAGATCGTCTTTCGTAAGCCCCGGATACGAGACAAGGGCCTTTTCCGTTGGAGAAAGATTTTTCTCGAGGTCATGAATTTCAGGCTCCACCGCAAAACCCTCTTTAAGGGCTTTTTCCGAGAACTCAGTGCCGGGAAAAGGAGTAGCGATACTGAACATGCAGTAATTTACCGGAAGCTTGCTTACCTCTCTTATGGTCCGCTCAGCACTTTCGACAGTCTCAAATGCCGAGGCGCCAAACATTATATTGGGCTTGGGCTCGATACCATGCCTGTTTAAAAGCCGCACGGCCTTTTCAACACTCTCGACCTTCATGTCTTTCTTTATGTCATCGAGCACCTTCTGGTCAAGGGACTCAACGCCAAGGTCCACGTAACTGCACCCGGCCTCTTTAAGCGCTGCAACTGTCTCGTCATCGAGAATAAGGTCGCATCTTGCAAGCACGCCAAACGGAAGTCCGACCGTCTTTAATCCGGCGCATATTTCGAGAATACGCTTTTTGCCGCCGTATATAAAGAGATCGTCGATAACGGATACGGCCTTATAACCCTCGGCCTTGATAGCCGCAAACTCGCGCGCGATATTCTCAGGGGACCTCAAGCGCACCGGAGGCTTCTTGCCGTTATTGAATCTCTTCCACTCGAGCTCTCTGGCCCAGCTTATCGCGTTCGGCACGCAGTAATAACAGCGGAAACCGCACCCCCTGGAGGTAAGTATCAGTGTCACAGGCCTTGCCGGAAGCTTGGGATTAAAAAGGTCTATATCCTCTTTCGGAAGATACTTCCTTGCTGGAAAAGGAAGTGAGTCGAGGTCCTCTATTATGCCATACGTTTCGTTCTCTATAAATTCGCCGTTCTTAAAGTACGACAGCCCCTTTACCTTGTCGAGGCCGCCTTTTTCAAAGGCCTTTATCGTATCCCTTATGACATACTCTGCCTCGCCGCGCGCTACAAAACAATTTTCATCGAGCAGAAAATCTTGCGGCTTAAGAGTTGGATGCGGACCAAAAAATACAACCTTGCCTTTTTTGCGCGAAAGTATGAAGGCGGCGGCCTTCTTGTCAACGCTTTCTGCAAGGAGCACGGTATGCAATATAAAAACATCGCTATTCCCGGCATTGACAAAGGCCTCAAACTCCCCGCTTGAGGAATCGGCGCTGAAATCGCGTAGCACCACCTCGTGGCCTTCCTTTTCGAACACCGCTGCAAGGTAGAGCATTGGCAGTTCGGGCTGCTTATAATATGTAAATGTGCAGCCGTATACGCGCTCCGGCATTCTCGAAGGCGAAGCAGCCGGCGGTATCAGAAGACAAACTCTCACGGGATTCTTCTCTCCAATGCTTTATTATATCTCACTGTTTGGGTATCCCTTATTTCACATTCTTCATAACTGCACCGGACGGAACAAAGACCGCCTTTACCACCCATGCCGCAGCTGCCGCGCACCAGACGAAATTTCTCATCAAATGCACAAACGGCATGAACCATGCGGCCATGTCGCGTTGCTTGGCATAAACACCGAGAGCGAATATGGCCCTGTCCAGAAAAATGACCATAAACACGGCATACGCGGCAAGATAGAACCTGCCGTCGGAAAAAACAACTCCAAGAAGAACTATCAGTAAAAATAAGAACGTTAAAGGCACCTGCATTATCATCCTTAGCCCCGAGACACTGTCGCCCGAGACCTTGTCCGTGTGCTTCCTTACAAGCTGCATGCGCCCGTAGGCGGAACGGTACTGCTGCCGTGCATACCCGGCGATATCGGCCTTCCAGTAATGGTCGCATACGGCGTCTTTCCTGAAAACGAGCTTATAACCTGCCCTGCCCAGCCTGTAGCTCATATCGTTATCATAACCGTACTTGAAACGCGCGTCGAATAGGCCTACTTTATCGAGCGCTTCCCTTCTGTAGGCCGTATTCCCGGTACAAACCTGCGTCACATACTTTCCACGAATAGAGTCGTAGCGCGCCTCCACGTCATACCCCATCATCTTTGCCATAAGGGAAACGTTTCCCGGGGTTTTATAATAACCCTGAACAGCGCCGACCTCGGGATCAGAGAACTCCTCCACAACCTTTGAGAGCCAATCCTTCGAAAGAACGACATCGGCATCCACTGAAATAATGATATCGTGTGTCGCCGCCTTGAAACCGTTATTTGTGGCACTTACGGCTCCCTGGTTTTCCTGGTCAATGATCCTGAACCCGGGTTTACCAAGAAACTTTCTCGCGACTTCAGGAGAGTTGTCCCTGGAGCCGTCGTTTACGAGTATGACCTCAACATCGCCGCCGTAATCCTGCCCAAATATCGCCTCCAGTACGGCAGCAATAAGACTGCCACCGTTGTACATTGGAATTACAATACTTACAGGCTGCTGTTTTTTCATTTCTTCCATAATTGTTTCCGCAGAAATTATTTAAGTCGCCATTTAAGCGTGACAGCAACGCCATCTACCAGCGCGGTCGCAGCCTTCCATCCGATCTCTTTTTCAGCAGCCTTCACATCAAGACAACTTCGCCTAAGGTCGCCATCCCGCGCAGCGGCAAACCCGGGGTTCGCGAGCGCGGCGTCCAATCCGGCGCGCTTTCCCTTGACAGCTCCATACACCGTATCGTAAAGCTCGCGCGTGTGCGTGGCAATGCCTGTGCCGATGTTCAAAACCATACCGTTACCTTTTGTAAGCGCGGCAACATTTGCAGCGGCAACATCGGCAACATACACATAATCGCGCGTCATGCCTCTGAGTTCTTCCTTGAAACGACAGAGCATGGAAGGTTTTCCTTCGATAAGGTTGTTCATAAATATGGCGACAACCCCGGCCTCGCCGTGCGGAATCTGGCGCGGACCGTAAACATTTGCATACCTGAGTATCGTGTAACCAACCCCCCTATGCTTACCGTAAAAAGCCGTATACATCTCTCCCAGGGCCTTGGTTACCGCGTAAGGGGATACCGGCATTATCTTCGAAGCCTCCGAAGTCGGATACTCCTTTGCCTCGCCGTAGATAGCGCCGCCCGATGATATAAAAATGAACTTTTTTATAGATACGGCAGCAGCCGCATCAAGAATATTCAAAAGCCCTGTTACGTTTACGCTCGCGTCCAGGCACGGGTCTTTTACCGATTGCGGCACAGATATCTGTGCCGCATGATGATTAACAACATCCGGTCGCTCATCGGCGAATATCTTTTTAATATCCCCCGAGCGTATATCACACTCATAAAATATGGCGCGCGGATTTACGTTCTCCCGCTTACCGCTCGAAAGATCGTCTACCACAACGACATCGTGCCCAGCCGCGATATAGGCGTCTACGATATTTGACCCTATGAACCCGGCCCCGCCGGTCACGAGAATTTTCACAGCCCCATCCTTGCGTTTTCTCTCATGCAAACAACCTCGCAACTCTTTCTATGGCTGTTTTCACCGCAACCCTCGGAACATCCATGATATACGGGTGCCGCCAGATATTTTTCAGATTCCTTACCAGTCTCTGCCGCCTGAATTTGCGGTATATCAGCTGTATCTCGTCCCTGGAGAGCCTCTCGGAGACTATGATTGCGTCCTTATAATTTACTTCGAAGTTTATATTGAGCCTGTCCCAATCCATATCGTCCGAGACAAGTCCCTTTTTACGCGCAATATCCCAAAGCGGGGTTCCGGGAAAAGGCGTTATCACGTAGACATCCACGAGGCTAAGCGGGTTGTCGCGAATAAACGCATACGTCTCCATGATTTCATCAGCCGTTTCGTCCGGCGCGGCTATCACGAACGAAGCGTTTGCCGCTATGCCGCCTTCCGATAAAAGCCTGACCGATTCCCTGTTCTTTTCCACAGAGAACGCATTGCCCTTAAGATACTTAAGCGTCCTCTCGCACCCGGACTCAAGCCCCATGCCGACAGAGACGATATTCATTTCCTTTAATGCCGCTACAACTTCCTTTGTTATTTTCGTGGCAGACGACGAGCACGTGAACTTGACGCGGCCTGGTATATCGGTCTTCTTAAGAAGCGCGGCTATTTCATTTAACCGCTTTGTATTGGCAACAAAAAGGTCGTCGTAGAAGCTTACGAGCTTTACTCCGTACACGTCAACAAGCTCTCTTATCTCTTCTACCACGCGCTCTGCGGAGAAGAAACGAAGCTTATCCCAATAAACCGAGGAAGCGCAAAATACACATCTGTATGGACAGCCCCGCGATGTAAAAAGATAGGAATGATGCCCTATCTTCAAAAGATCCTTGGCAGCCATGGGAATGGAATCGGGGTCTGCTATTGGCTCTCTGTCCGGCGTGCGGCGAATCTCTTCGCCATCGTGGTAAACAATGCCTTTTATGCGAGAAAGCGCGTCCTTATTATCAAAGGAGCCTTCCTTCGAAAAAAACTCCATGAGCTCCACTATGGTAACTTCGCCCTCGCCAACACACCCAACGTCCATATCCTTCGAAAGCGTATGCGGGAGCGCGCTTATATGCACGCCCCCTGCCATGACAGAAATGCCCATGGCCTTTGCCTCTACGGCGTATTTCTTTGCGATATTATAGTTTTGCGAAACCGACCTTATGCCAACGACATCGGGCTTAAATTCCAAGAGCTCCTTCGTGACATTGCCGTTTATTATCCGTATCTCAAAGGCATCGCGGCCAAAGGCCTTTCTGAGAGCCCCGGCAAGGTACGCAAGCCCGAGGTCGGGGTAACGCCCCTCGACCTCGGAAAGCGGATTTATCGCGCTTATGAAAAGTATTTTTTTCATTGTCCCGCCTCGCAGTTTTTATAGCGCGTAATCGCCTGACGGTAAGCGTCTTCCGTATTCCTTATTACAACATCTTTAGCGAAATTATTTCTTATAAATTCAACGGAATTCCTGGAAATCATGTCGTACAAGTTCGCATCGTTCAACAATCTCAACACGGCATCGGCAAAACTCTCGGCAGTATCGGCAACTAGAATATCGTGTCCGTTTACGGCCCCAACCCCCTCGTTCCCGAAAGTAGTCGTCACAACCGGTATGCCATGCGCCATGGCCTCGAGATTTTTCACCATTATACCGCCGCCTATCAGTATGGGCGAAACAAAAACTGCGGCACGATTATAAAAACTGCTTACATCATCCACAAACCCTGTCACCTTAAATTCCCCATCCCGCTTCGCCCACTCCTCGAACTCCGCAGGCACACCTCCTCCAACCATATAAAAAACCGTATCCGGAGATTTTTTTCTTATTAGCGGCAATACATCGCAATAAAAATATCTCATGTACGAGACGTTCAATTCCCTGTGCATCGCCCCGACGAACAATAGCGTATGGGGCTCTCTATCCTTTCTCGGCACAGGCACTCTTACCGCGTCCACAGGCTGCCTGACAGCAACGACCGGTACGTCGGCAATGTCTTTCAAGGCCGACGCATCGGCATCGGAACGCGCCGTCAACAGATCGAATCTATTAGTCGTGTATGACTCGGCCCACTTGGAAAGCACAAACCACACATACCCCCGTAACTTCCGCCCCCAGCCGCGTGATGCAGCGAGCCTGCGTGCCGCCACAAGCGTGTTTACATCATGCGTATCGAGTACCATGGGCACGCCTACACCGCCGGTCTTATGAAGAAAAAAACCGAGATCTGTAAATGACACCACCACCACGTCAACTTCCAATTTTTTCAGAACGCTTCGCACCAGCTTCGCCAAAGAACGGTACGAAGCTATTATTCTAAAAACATTCCACAGCGTTCTTTCCTTAGGCGTTTCAAACCCGTACCCATATACGGCCTTGCAGTACTTTTCCAATTCCCTTACATCGTGGCCTTCGTGAGGCTCAACTCTACTAAAAAGATATATCTCGTTATTTACGACAAGCCCCCTGATTATATCTAGCATTATCTTCTTTCCGCCTGTCGCGGGGGCCGGAAGAAATGGCGTAACCATCGCTATCTTCATGCGACCGTGCGGCGCTCTTCTTTTGCGCCGATCTTCAAACCCACCCTTTCCCTGCTCTCAGCAAGTTTGGCGCGTTTTATCCTGTCATCCGATTCGCTTCTTATCGATTCCTCGTAATACGGTATGGCCTCGCCATACCCGCCAATGTGGTAATAATAATTGGCTATAACTTCATTACGATTTATCATCGTTGCGTGTGGATACGTGCACGGTATCTTGAGCCTATGCACCTCTGAGATAAACCGCTCGAACCTTTCAAGCCTTTTCAAATACGTATTCTTGCCGTCGACAGAATCCCAATACCATCCGCCCTTCGAAAGATCTATCCCAAACTTTTCCGGATACATATAGGCCTCTGTCCCCGGACATACCAGGAAAAACGCCGAACTCGGATTTACGGCAAATATGTACGGAGCGTTCCTGCGCAAAAACTCCACGTTCTCCTCTGCCTCGGCATCCGTCTCCCCCGGAAAGCCGAACATGAAGTTAAGACCCGCACCGACACCTGCCTTGTAGGAATCGCGCATCAGCCTGTCTATGTCGGCATCCCTCGAAAACACCTTGCCCATCCGCGCAAGCACTGTTTTAGAAGTCGACTCAAGGCCGTAGGCAAGCGTTACGCAGCCGGACTTTTTGAGCTTAACGAGCAAGTCGTATGTCATTTCCTTTCTCACGATGGCCTGCCCGCCCCAGAAAAAACGCGCACCGTCCTCCATGAGACGATTACACATGCGCTCGAGTTCGCGTATGTTGCCGTTGCATAAGCTATCGTGGAACTCTATGTACGTTACGTGCGGATACTTCGCTGTCTGATATTTTATTTCTTCGTATAGAGCGTCGCCGCTCCTGAACCTGTATTTTTTCCAGAAAGTACGCTCGTTACAGAATATACATCTGTTAACGCACCCCCTGCACGACTCGAGCGGCAACTTGAACGGCTCGCGGTACATAAAAAAATCGTAATCCGAAAAATCCGCAAAGGGCAAGGTATCGAGGTCTTTTATAAGTTCGCGCGGTGGCCCTTCCTTTATAATGCCGTTAATGCGCGCGGCGGCTCCGGCATACGCTCGCAGGCCGCGCCCCTCCCTGGCATCTTTTACTATCTCAAGAAGCGTGACCTCGCCTTCGCCCTCGACTACCACGTCGACACAATCATTTTCCTTCATCATTTCCATGCCGCCCATAAAAACACTCACCGCAGCACCGCCGAAAACAGTGACTATATCTTTTTTGCGCTTCTTAAGCTCCTTTGCCATATATATGCTCATGGCAAGCGAGCTCGTATAAACGCTAAACCCTGCGACCTTGACCCCGCTCTCGACGATGGCGTCGAGATAGGCATCGAGGATTGCCTTATTATCCCCGAGGAACATTTCGACTACTGCGGGATTGGTCCAAAAATAATCCACACTGTCTTTCCATCCGTCGGGATAGCGGTCTTTATTATCTCGGTACATAACGGCATTCACATCTACCGGCATGACACGCATACCGTTTACCCTTAAGTATGCCGTAAGCCTCGCTATCGCCAGCGGCGGCGTGTTCACTCCCCACCCCGGAGCCTGTATTATGGCTACGTCTGTCCCTTTATACTTCTCGGAACGGAGCATGATGAGGTAATCGCCATGTCCGCCCCTGTAAAGGAATGCCGTGACAAAGGGCCTAAGCATCTGCAAGAACCTACGCAGAAACGGAAACCTGGTAGCGATCCAGAGGGCTACGAGAACCACCTTGCCTGCTATAATACCTTTCGAATTCGCCATCTTTATATACTCTCCGACAAAACATCCGTCCGAAATATCTTACGGCGCGCATGAGGCAACGCGCAGGTCAAAACTTTCCATACAGTTTTCTAACCTTCAGAAGCAAACCAAAAAGTCCGAGCCTCTGCATAACAACGCTGAACATCATCGTAAGGTATCCATAGACAAAATCAACGGCGCAAACAAAAAAACCCACACCATTTTTTCTTTTGATAATATAATTCTCCCTTTGCGCCAGGCAAGCATGCTTGCTACTTAAGCCGCCTAGCCTGAAGACCGCGAACTCTTCATCGACGAAACGTGGCTTATATACCCTTACCGCCCTCATGAAAAAATCGTAATCCATCGCTATCTTATAATCCAGGGAAAAATCCCCAACCTCCTCATGTACCTCTTTTCTCACAAAAACCGCCTGATGCGGAATTATAAATCCTCTTAGCATCTTTCCCATATCAAAGGGCTTACCATAAACAAAAACCAGTTCGCCATTTTCCCGGTTTATCATGCGCATCTTCCCGTACAAAAGTTTTATATCTTCTTGACGAAAATAGCCTACAACTTTTTCTATCACTCTATCGTCAGCGTAATAATCATCGGAGTTAAGTACCGCTATTATATCGCCGGTTGCGAGCCTGAGTCCTTTATTAAAGGCATCGGATATACCCTTGTCGGGCTCTGACAAGACCTTTGCCGCCGGATCCATCTCACGTATAATGGAAAGTGTCTTGTCCCTCGACCCTCCGTCTATAAAAACATGCTCTATGTTCTTATAAGTCTGCCCTAACACGCTCTTGATGTTATCGGCGACAAACTCGGCGCTATTAAAGGTCGGCGTGATTATGGACACGCGTAAACTGCTTTTTGGCAACTCATTTACCACCTTCATCCCCCTAAAATGGAGCATCGAGGTCTTCGTTTTTTTAACAACTACGTTTCTCAAAAAACACTCTTGCCCTCAAATCGCCAGACCAACATACCGATATACTTATCACTTCACAAAACCGTCATAACCTTTTTCAAGCCTCCCGAACCCAGCCACAACCTTTTCGAAATGAGCCGAAAACTCATACCGCGCTTCATAACAACTAAAAGCGCGTTCCCTCCGGCTGTCATATTCCGCCAATATTTTTTCTATAGCCTCTTTCATCTGCTCCGGAGACTCTATACACTCTCCACATCCATACTTTTCTATCACTGTTCGTATGCTCGGATAATTATTTGTAATTACCGGCAATCCTGACTTAAGATAATGTGCCAGCTTTCCGGAAGCCGAGCCAATAAGCATAAAATTGCTACTCAGATTTCTGTAAAGCGCAATTCCTATGTCGGCGGAAGACAATAGTGCAGCCAAGTCTTTATACTGTACCGGAGTTTGTGAAATCTTTATATTTTCCCCTATGTTCTTCTCGATCTTTGCCATATACTCCTTATCTATCCCGCCGTTGCTATGTAAGACCAAAGTCCAATCGCTTGGCCACTGACGCGCCGCCCGGATTATTTCCTCACACAGGGCCCAATCAGCAATATATCCTGCATATAATATAATCTTATTGCCTTGTGGGATATTTAATTTCACCCTAAGCCAATCTGAGCGCTCGACATGCGGCGCGCCTATCGCCGAAACCGGAACAATATAAATGGATTCCTTCGCAATACCGCTTCTTTCGTACAATATCCTTGCCCTGTCCATATCCTGTATTATTGTAAATGCAGCGCCACGATTTAACTTTTTCTCTATATCTTCAAGAATCTTCAAATCAACGGTTTTTCTGTCATCGTCGAGCATCCCAAGCTCCATATTATAATATACATACGGAACGCCTTGTGTGTCGGCAAGCGCGCTTGCCATTGCCAATCCGGCCGGTTCAATACCAATAAAACAGAAATACGTATTGTTTTCGAGGATTTTTTGGGCCACATCAACAGCAACGGCGACATCAGCCAACAATATTTTTCTTACAACATATTCAAAAATCTTCGAGATAACACGTAAACCTTTGTAGGCCAGAATAAACGTCACCGCCCTGCGCCGTATCAGACCTGTCAGAGAAACTCCTCCTGAACCGCCCGCAATTTCGGCAGGTTTTACACCATCAAGGCAATAAACACGTATGCCTTCGTTTTCGCCACCATCATAGCCAGGTACCGACTTATAGGTGAAATAATCGACCAGGTACCCGGCTCGCACAAGTTCTCCGCCCATATTTATCAAGCTCGGAGAATTACCAAGTCCATAATTGTAAATACAAACCCCTATTTTCTTTTCCACTTTCCGCTCACCGCTTTGCCCGCTCATACAAAAAAACAGCCTACCCCGCCTTTGCCATTACCACTATATTCCAATCGTCTATGCCGACATGCTCCCCAAGCTTCATAAACGGCGCTATCTCCATGGTTTCGAAACCGGCCTTACTTAAAAAATACCGCAGTTCCTGCGGGAAAAAGAACCTCATCCTGTGGTTTTCCTTCACAGCAGGCTTTTTATCGCGCTCAAACGTATAACGCACCTCGACAACATGATTCTCTACATCCAACACCGGCTCTGCAATGCGCACAACCTTTTCGCCTGCCACGATAAACTCCTTTGAACGCGCCTCCGGGCGTACCGATAAAACCGCATGGCCATGCCAGACATCGAAAACAAACAGACCACCTCTGTCAAGATGCTGCCTGACACACTTGAGCATGGCCTCGACATCGTCATTGCTTGTCTGATACCCGGTAACAGCAAACATGGCTATGACAGCATCAAATTTCCTACCAACATCGAAGTTACGAACATCAGCCTTACCAAAATCAACGTGCACATTATTTTCTTTAGCTTTCTTCAGTGCAATATCGAGCATATCCTGCGACAAATCACGGCCTGCCACATCATAGCCACGCTTTGCCATAAGACACGCATGTCCGCCGGTCCCGCAGCCAAGATCAAGAACGGTTCGCACCGGCGCTTTAGAATAAGCACTAAATATCTTATCTAGAAAATCGCACTCAGCCTCATAATCCTTTTCCCTGTATAAGGCATCGTAAAAACCGGCATATTCGCCAAAAACCGTCATTTTACTTCCTTTCCACAAGCACGCATTAGCCTGTCACAAACAATATCGACCTTTTCATCCGTAAGCGTAAGCCCGGACGGCAGATAAAACCCCTGCCTGTAAGCCCGCTCTGTAACGGGATAACGCTCCCCTTCGAACAGTCCCATACCATGAAACACAGGCTGTTCATGTAGCCCCATGAAAAAGGGCCGCGTTCCAATATTTTCTTTTTTCAACTTGCCCATCACATCTTCCGCCAAAAGCCTTGTTGACTCATCAAGCTCTACCGCGTACATCCAGTACACGGACTTTGCCCATGGCTTCTCAACCTGAAAACGCACACCTGGAATCGCTGCCAGCCTCTCCCTATAATAAGCCCCGAGCCTCCGCTTTATAGCGATAAATTCCTCTATCCGTTCGGTCTGCGCAACACCTACGGCAGCCTGAAGGTTCGTCATTCTAAAATTGTATCCAAGCTCGGTATGATAAAATCTCTTCTCCGGGCGAAAACACAGGTTTCTGTAGCTCCTGGCCTTTTCGGCTATGCTAGCGTCATTGGTCACGACCATCCCGCCTTCTCCGGTTGTGACTATCTTATTGGCATAAAACGAAAATGCCGCCACATCGCCGATGCTTCCACATCTTTTCCCCTTATATTCAGCTCCATGCACCTCTGCGGCATCTTCTATAATAACCAACCCGTGTTTTTTCGCAAGCCCCGTAAGGGGATCCATGTCCACCGGATGGCCGTAAATATGCACCGGCATTATAGCCTTTGTCTTAGCCGTTATTTTGGCCTCTGTCTGCATAACATCCATACACCATGTATCAGGCTCTATATCAACCAGCACAGGTTTAGCCCCAAGCCTGATTGCTGCGATAGCACAAGATATAATGGTAAAGGACGGCATTATGACCTCGTCGCCCTCGCCAACGCCCGCGCCGTAAAGCGCGGCCTCGAGCGCGGCCGTGCCGTTACACACGGCAACGCCATGCTTTACGCCTACAAACGAAGCAAACATTTCCTCGAACTTCTTCACGAACGGCCCTTCCGAGGATATCCACCCCGTACGTATGCACTCCTCTAGATATTTAACTTCATTGCCGTCAAGAAGCGGCTCGTTTACCGGTATCATGCTCATTCCTTACCCTTAAACCGCGTTTTATCGTGCTCGCCGACATACGGCCCCTGCTTAACCTCTATCATCTCAGTCGGCTCAAGCATTGTAAAACCGTGGCCACCGGATGCAAGAAGTATGACATCTCCCGTTTCGAGCACTCTTTCACAAAGAAAAGTCCTGTCCTGCTCGTAAAAATCCACCCTGACCTTGCCGCTCTTTATAAAGAGGACCTCTTGCGTGTACTTCACTTCACGCGAGACCTCATTATGCACATGCGGCTCTATATGATAGCCTGCCGGCCGGTTCATGTACGCAAGCTGCTGGGAGAAATCGTCTGGCGTAAAGAACTCTATGCCGTCTTTACGGAAATCCGCGCGAAGTATCAACGCAACAAACCCGTCTTTCCCGGATATCTTATCTATCACTGTTCACTACCGCCTTTTTCTCAAAAACAGCTATCCAGTTCAAATAAATTTTCGAATCTACCAAACCCGCATTCCTCACACGGTATATCTTAACATCGAACGCCTTGGTATTCTTAACAAGCCTGTCAACGAATGCGGCAACATTATAAAACCGCGCAAATCCTATTCCGTAAAAATTATTCCGGTATATCAATTCAGCCCCGGCATCTATTTCCGGCAAAGGCTCCCTGAATGTCCTCACATCGCGCAAAATATGATACCGCTCGCTCATATAAAGCGGCAAAACAACAAGCTTGCCTCCTGGCTTAAGCATCCTTTCTGCCCTGCGCACAACATCCGTATCATGGCTGCCTTCGAACATCTCCAACGCGCAGTGCATTGTGGCGAGCTCAAAATAATTGTCCGGCACATCGATACTACCGGCATTCCCGCCGACTTCCGTCAGCCACCCGTGCCGCCTCATACCTTCAGAAAACTCCAAATCATTGCACCAAACATCACAGCCAAACTCTTCATGCACTATCGCCGGGAACGGCGAGCCGGCATTCGCTATATCCATAACGCGGCTCGTTTTATATAATTTCATAAAATCCGTGGAAATGTAATGTTCGAGGCTTTTTTCAACAAAACCATCCCCATATATGCCCCTGTACGAGGCATAATTGCTTTCGTGCCGCGTTATAAACCTCGCAAAGGCATCGACATCAACGCTATAGTCCACCGGAGGCAAACCAAACTTGACAAACTGCTCATGCACAGATTCAATATCGCTGGCAAGATCCCCGTCTATGGCTTGCTTTCCGGATTCCATAAAAATTTTGTAATTTTTCCTGGCGGCGACATAGTTACGGGCCTTTTTCAGAAAAAACACCAGGGCCCTTTTAAACTTTCCCCACAAACCGTTCTTATCAGCACGCGTGGTCACGATATCATCCGCTCTCCAGAATCAAGAAACCCTTTTCGAAAACACCCTGTCACCGCAAACCTGACACAAATCATACGCATCACAAGCCCTTTTACAACCTTATTCAAACCCGAGCCTTTCCAGAACCATCATCGCTTCTTCCCTGGCCCTGCCGATAGCATAATTATCATTCACCAACTTGTAACACTCTGCGCCTATGGCTGCGGCCTTAGCTTTATCAGTCAATAGTTCGATTGTAGCTGCCGCAAACTCCTCGGGCGTATCGGCAATCAGGATATCCTTGCCGTGCGTAACATTTAACCCTTCCGCCCCGAGCGTCGTTGAAACCACCGGCACCTTACAGGCCCCGGCCTCCAGAATCTTAAACCTTGTTCCGGATTCGAATTTCAGCGGCACAAGCGCGATATCGACGTTACACAAGTACGGCAGCACCGATTCTACACGTCCGGCAATCGTTATTCTTTCATCTTTAACATCAGCCAACGTCTCGCAAGAACCGTTGCCAAGAATATAAAAACGCACTTGCGGGATATCTTTCCAAACCAGCGGCATAACTTTTTCTATAGTCCAACGCGCGGCCTCTTCCATCGGACTGTTTTTCCCAAAACTGCCCGCCAAGTATACAGACGGCCTTTGTATACCGGGATTTTCATGACGTCCCGTATAATTAGCCATGTCTATGACATTCGAAAAAAGCATTACTTTATCTTTTCGCTCGGTAAGACCCTGATAATACTCTTTATCCACATCAGAGACCGCAGTTGTAATATCGGCCAGGTTGGTCCACTCCGCTTCTTCCTTCTCCTTCGCCCTGCCTGCAGTCTCGGTTTTTTCTCTCACGTCCTTATCCACATGATACGCCAGGCCCCTTAAAAGAAATCTGGACCACACGCTATCCGTATCCACAACGACCCTGTACGCCGAATTTTCCTTTATATACTTCATCAAAGGATACGATATGTTCCCAAACCCAAGCCAGATAACATCGGCCTGCACGGAATCGGCCGTACGCAGCAAATCGTCAAAATCCATCTTGCTTTCGTAATGCTGCAAAATATTTTTTCCCAATGCCTTGCGCCCAACAATATTTATCCCTCCAACAACTGTTCTGTGCAATTTGTGCCTCTTGCATGACGGAGCCATAAAAAACTTTTTACATAATTTTTCATAATATTCCACAGCCCTGTCCCCGCCCATGTTTTCAGGCGTGACCCTTGAATAAAGATACAGCTCCGAAATGGCATTAAGCGCCTTTACGGAGTTCTCTATCCTCAGATACGGCCCTCCGGTTGCTGGATACCTCAACTCCTGGGTCGTAAAAAGTATTGCCGGGTTTTTTTTATTCATTATACGCCTGCCCTTATCGCGACCATACACCGTATACTTCGGATCATTTAATACGCAAACAGCAAATAGGGGCGCGGCGGCTCAAAATAAGCGTACATGCCCCTGAACTCAATATGATAATCGCTTCTGAAAGAGCGTATTATGCGCGCGCACTCCCTGGCGTTCATATAATCGTGGTATATCGCGACGGCAAGTTTCGGCTTTAGCGATTCGATGGTATTTCGCGCTCCACGCAAGGCTTCCATTTCGTATCCTTCGATATCTATCTTTACTATACCCGGGCCTTCGACACCGTATTCCCTGACAAGATTATCTATCGTTGTAAGTTCCACCTTCTGCCAGGCATCTTTCGGCGAAGCCTCGGCGACATATGAACTGCAGTTGCTAACGGCATCTTGATTTATATAACAATGGCCCATACGGCTGCCAAGCGCTTTGGCGACCACTTTATACTTGGATTCCCTTGCCGCTTTCCCGAGGGTCAATCCCAGGGCCTCTTCCATGGCGGGAAACGGTTCAACAGCTATAAGCATCCCCGCAAAGTTCTTTCTTAAGGCAAAAAGAGAGTAGAATCCTTCGAACGCGCCGGCATCCATGACCCAGCAAGCAGCAGTCAAATCAAACTGCGGATGGTCGTAAGACGAGGGGTTTTCCCTCCAATCATCAAAGACCTCGTGGTATAGCCAGGGCAGGTCTCCGGTAGGAATGTTTTTCGGCCAATAAAATTCGATATCGCCAACTCCCAGCAAAAAATGGTTGTCGTCAGCGCCTACGACATTGACCGGCGGCAGCAGTGCCGCACGCTCCGAAACATAGAGGGCGACATCCTCTCCTGTAAAATCATAGCGCTCGGGCCTGAAATCCTTATACCGGCGCAGGGCCAGTTCGGCTTCCCATCTGCCACGACAACGTCTATACAGCCTCTGGAGGCCGTTTTTAATCTGCATACTTTTCCCAATCAAGGACATAATCAACGCTGCGCTTGTTTTCGGCCCATCTGGCAAAGCTTTCTATTTCTGGAGGGTACTCCTCGGCGCCAAGCCGTATCGGCCCCTCCGGCATGCAACAGAGCGAACCGAAAAGCCGAACCTCCTTGAAACCGCGCCGTATTACCGGTTTAAGCATGCTCAACCTGATCGGTTTCAAGGCAAAAATGGCGTAATAATAATACAGCGCCAACCTGATCTTTTCTTCAGTCATCGGCGGGATGTTATGCAGGTTCCTCAAAAGGTCTCTATACTCCTGTCTGCTTTGCGGATCGATTGTAAACCCCAGGCCCGCGTACCGTCCGCTTGCCGCGGTTATGACATTATTGCCAAAACACGGCAGCTCCATGCCAATACTGCCCCTGACGGTAATGCCGAAGTCGGAATGTCTGATCCACGAAAGCGGGTTAACGGGCGTGGAGGGATAAATCAGCTTCACGTGATCCGGCAGATCGCCAAACGCCTCCATCACTATCCGTGCCTCCTCATATTCGGCTTTGTCGCGGTATTCCCCGCGCCAGGCATTCGACGGGTGCAGCTTAAGCAGCCAGTTCACGTGCTTGTTCTCGATAGCCACGCCAACGGTATCTACCAGCCACTCCGCATAATTCGTATAAAGCTCCTTCTCGAAGAAATACAGTGTGTCGTAGAGAATGTGGCTAAATATCGTCGCAATGCGTTTTTGCGGCGAAAGACCGTACTTTTCCACCAGATGTTGCCTGCTTGCAAGTTCCGTATTCCGAAAATTGCGCTTTGACAAGTGCCATTTATCGGAATATCTCTCGGCAAAATTAGTTTCGACAAACTCCCTGACCGCTTCTATTTTTATGTCTTTATCGTTTACGATTCTCTCGAACGTTTCGCTCGTGACGGTATTGTGATGCATGCCGTCGTTTGCCTTATTTCTTCTCTGTATAAGAACTCTGTCGTCGATGACCGACAAATTCGTCTTTAGCACGTCCACGCCCTTATTGAGCATATAATAATAAAAAATGCCATGCTCGTCATGAAAGGCTTCGGAGGTTATGTACACATCGGGTATTTCCAGAAAATCTTGCGCATGATGGGCAAATTTCAGGTTTTGGCAAAGCAGCCTCCTTATGCCTTCTTTCTCAGCAGCGGAAGCGTAGTCGATATTTCCGCGCAGTTGATACCGTGAATACCCCGATAACGTTATCTTACCTACCGGAAGCCCTTTATAAGTGAATTCCAGCAACTCCTTCATGTCGCAAGAACCGAGAAGTTCATCCACCTTCTGCAACAATTCTGGCGGCAAATCCTTCTTGTCAAAAAAATCGTCGATAAACCAAAAATTCCTGCAGCCAAACAGCCTGTAATATTTATTTTGGATAACCGATGTTTTCCTCGTCAACACTATAGGACGGTAACCGTTCCTCAAAAGCGGTTGAATCAGAACGGACCACCTTGTTGCCCATATAATCTCGTGATCGTTTCCGTCGATCATTACCGTTTTTTGCGGCTCTTGGCAGGCCCCGGCATCCGCAGTACTCGTGCCGCGCACCAGTTTCGAAAACTCACGAAACTGTATCTCGTCGAATATCCGCTGCCTGCCTCTCCCAAATAGATGCAAAAGATGCGCTACGGCCATTGCTCCCTTACCTTTTCCCTTGGTCGTCATAAAAGCCGCACACGGCATCCGGTGGCGTCACGTAGCATATTCCTCTATCCTCACAATTCCTTTTGTCACAAGCGCTTCGATTAAATACAAATCCATCATGCCATCCAAGTTAACGCTTCTCTCCTTTGGCATGACAAAAGGAAGCGTATGCTCAGGCATGAAAGTACGTTCCCTGAGAAGAACGCCTGTATGGGTAATATAAAAGGCCCCGTTCAGGGCGTAAACCTCGGGCAAAGACTGCCTCGCAACCAGGGATTCCTTTCCGAGATAAGACTTAAGATACCCGCCATCTATCTTCTGTATCTTGTCCGGATGCGGGGAGTCGTGCCTCACGACACTTGCAACGGCATCGGCTTTACCGGTATTCTTTTCAAGAAGACCGCAGACCCCCTCCGCGTCGGCAAGGGTTCTAAGCGGGGACGTTGTCTGAAGAAGAAATATATACGCGTCATTTATACTCATCTCTTCCATCACATGCAACACAACATCGACGGTTCTTGCCGTATCCGTAGCGAGATGCGCTGGCCTAGGCGCCGGCATATTAACCCCGTATTTCTTCGCCAACTCATGCATTTCTGCATCATCTGTCGACACAACCACACTGTCCACATACCTGCATGCCTTCGCAAGCTTTATTGTTCTTTCAAGTAACGTATCATTTCCAAGGCGGTACAGGTTCTTTCGCGGGATCCCTTTGCTTCCCCCGCGAGCAGGAATAAGAGCATACACTGTTTTACCGTTTAACATTTTTAAATATCCCTATCATCCTGCTGCCGAGATTATGCCTGTATATATACTCCGGCGTTACAAAATCGAACAATCCGTCAGGGTCTCCATGGCCATGGTACGGGTACTCGCCTGACATATAGCTCTTTATGTTGTCTATTTCGGTAATTACCGTTTCAAACCGTACGCAATCAAATCCGTGGATTGCCATCAGATGTTTCAAGCTCTTCGGCGAAAAATGAGACAGATGCTTCCACGCAAACACGGGCGACATCTCCCGCATGAGCCTTGTTGCCAGCGATTCGACATTTGGAACAAGTATGAACAACAACCCGCCGTCTTTCAAAAGCCCCTTAACCGCCCTGATTATATTGTGAACATCATAAAGATGTTCGAGCACACTCCACATGGCCACGCAATCATACCCCGAACCGAGCCTCGAGGCGTCAAGGGCCTCGAATGTGGAATTTATGAACTGGACCCCTTTTGCATCGGCGTAGATATCGGCATACCTCTCGTTTACATCGACCCCCACGCAGCTCTTCCAGCCCCTTTCAAACGCAACCTCCAGAAACACTCCAGCGCCGCAACCTATGTCCATTATTTTTTCAATTGACGGAGGATCGAGCTGTTCTATAAGCTCAAGCCCGTAACTATATTTTATCCTGTCTATTTCCTTTTGAAGCGGTTGGGTATAGATGTCGGAGGCCGTTTTATCGTCGGCATATATCTTCATGGCCTCGTCAAACTTTACGCGCGGGTTCAAATACCTGTGCGTGCAATCGCAGCACCTATAGATATCGAGGGCAAAGCGCGTAAGAAATTTTTCCCTGTCCTTCGACGAACACGCCGGGCACGTATCCACATCTTCCCACACCCCACTGATACACTGATAGCGTTCGGCCCCGGTATCTACAACCACCTTCGCATGTTCTCTTATCAAATATCCGCTCGAAGGCCGCCCTTGCCCTGAACGGTTAGTCTCGGCATGGAACTTCTTAGCGCCAAACCGCAGATTACCATCGAACTCATTCTTGGCCTTTACACATTCCTCGAAATTCTTAATATCGATTTTCTTCATACCACCCTTTTGTTTTTAAATCGGCACGGCAAAAAGATGCACCCGCCTGTCTATCTCCGTCTTGCCATCATAGACTACCGGCTCCTCATTATCCGCCCATTGAATCCAAACCTTATATTCGGTTATATCGATAAAATCGAGAAGATCCTTTATCTTTGCATTATAATTCTGTAAGGCATCGGTATGCACTTCTATTACAAGTTTTGGTTTCCGCTTTAGGATTTCACCGGCCCCGCGCAGCACCTCAACCTCATACCCCTCCACGTCCACCTTCAATACGGTAGGCTTACAATCCAGATAATCGTCCAGACGCACAGAATCGACCACCAAACCCGTCCCGAAAGCGCTTTTCATAACAAAAGAATTGGACGTATTCCCGATCCGAAGCCGTCCCGTGACCACACCAACCGCCTTCTCCTCGACAAGTACATTTTTCAGACGATTAATTTCCATATTTTTGCGCAAAATACGCGCGTTATTCGGCAACGCTTCGAAGGTAACCACCTTGCCGCTCTCCCCGACCCAGTTCGACAACAATATAGTTGTGCATCCATGATGCCCACCACATTCAAGAACAACATCTCCCTTGCCAACGATATTATCCCGCACGAACCTCATTTCAATCCAGTCAGGATCGGTACAACCAACATCGTACCATTCTCGGCCGGACGTATCTCCTATCAGAAAATCAAAAGTAACGCCCTCGATAGTTTTTCTCTTGATGTATGGCCTGAAAAACAAAGCGCGCAATTCGCCGATTTTAGATAACATGCCCCAACACAGGCTTCTGAACCAATACAGAAGACTTTTTTTCATCTATACAATTCTCCTTTACTTTATAGCAAGGAACCCCTCGAAACAAACATATTTAAAAACCGTAATTACATCCACAAATCCGGCGCGCTTTAGCAAGTCGGCATTTCCCTGCGACGAAAACGGCTCCAGAACACCCTTTAAACTGCGCGCCTTGGACACTATTTCTTCGGCCGTATATCCCTGTCTGAGTTTATATTCATTATACAATCCGGTCATGATATCCTGAAACCGAGCATCATTGGCTCTGACCTTTTCAAACAGAATAAAGGCCCCTCCCCAATTGAGGTTTTCATATATGCGGTTAAATATGTCCTGCCTTACGCGCGGCTTTACAAACTGCAGTGTGTAGTAGGCCGTAAAGACATCGGCCTTCTCATAGTTATACTGGAATATATCGGCGGCCTCGAACTCGACATTTACAGCACTTGATTGTTTCTTCTTTTCCAGAGCCATCTTTATCATATCCGGCTCGATATCTATGCCTACGAACCTGGCCTCGGGCTTTGTGCTGTTATGCCGAGCGAGCTTCAGCGTCAACTCACCTGTCGATGTCCCGAGTTCATAGCATAAAGAATTTTTCCCGACAAAAAAATCGCTCAAATTACAGATCAACTCGTGCCCTTCGTTATAAAAGGGAACCGACCGCGAAACATGCTCATCGAAATTCTTGGCCACATCTCCTTTGAAGTTCCAGTTCGCATTGGCAGCCGTAAGACCGTCTCCGACACCGGACATATTATCTCTCCTCTCTGTCTTCTTTGATATTACACGCTCGCGCAACGGACCACAACAGCGCATTGTCTGCCGCCCTCGCGGTACAAAAACCCTTGCAACATGTTTTTCACTTAAAGAAATCCGAGCCCAGAATATTATATTTGCCGAGCCTTTCCTCCTGCAATTCAAAGGTTGTAATATCGCCCTTTTTGTCCCAGATAATTTCGTACTTTCTGGTAAAATTTCTCTCGAGAAACCGCGCGTTGTTCGTTCTGCCGTCAATTATTATAAAAGTGCCTGGCAGAAAAGTCGGCTCCATCAACAGCAAGTCCGCAGACATGACAGTACGCTCATCGCACTGAAAACTCAATCCGTTTACCTGCCCCTGCACGTCCTTGGGCGTCGGTCCGTCTAGATAAATAAAATCAGGCACTACATCGGGCAAATTTTTATAATAATGGCAAATTTGCCCGATGTGCGTTCCTATCACAACATCGCTTTGCTGCACATGAACCCTGTCGCGCAGGTCCTCCGGAATTTTGCCTTTCGTTTGCTCTATCCAATGCATGGACGCGTCGACCGAAAAGATTTTGAACATAAAACGATTTCGTACCTCGGGTTTGTCCGGCAAGGCATTCCATTCTATTTCGTTCTTCCTTAATGCATCGGCCATAACCATTGTCGAATATCCTATCCCGAACTCCAGCACAGTGAAACACTTGCGGCTCCTGACAAGTTTATGTAACCGGACCAGGTCCGCAACCTGTAGCGGGAAAGGAAGTATCCTCTTGCCGCTTACGGAATCATAGACATCTCTTTGCGCGTCGCCGCCCGCCTGGAAATCAATTAATCTATCCAGACCGTTTGCAACGATATATTCATTATCATCCATGTTTTTTCCCAAACTCATTATTTGCCTCTCGATTGCCGTATTTATCTAAGCCAACGGCGCACATCGGCTTGTATCACAAATATGCCAATCTTTTTTGGATATAAAGCACCACCTGTGATAATGCCGCAGCAATTTTCCCGCTGGCAGTACCGTCACCATACAGACTGCTGGGGGTAAATCCGCCCTTACCAAGCTGCTTTTTCACGGCCTCGAATATCAATGTGCGTTCAGGAGCAACAGGTAACACATTCTCCGCCACTTCGCGCCCGCCCTGCCTGTCCCCCACCAGCACGACCGGAGTTCCAAGAAAGGACGAATCCCGCACAAAACTGCTGCTATTACCGATGGCGCACGAAGCATTTGCAAGCACCTTAAGGTAATTTTCCGGAGTAAAATTTTTTATCAAACGAAGCCACTTTGCCTCGCGTTGCTCACGAAAAGCGCGAATAACCTTGCTCACATGATCGGAGCCGGCATCAATATTAGGCCACAACCATACCGTCGGCATCTTAATCTCGCCCAATGCCGTAATAAGTTGCAACGTTTCGTCCTTTTCCATCCCATACTCGGTGGTAACCGGATGGAAAACCACCAGCAGATATTTATCCGTAGCTGCTATTTCCCCGCCAACACCGCGCGCAAAGATATCGAACGGCAGCTCTTTATTAAGCTTTAATGCTATATCGCCGCTTGGACATCCGACAAAAAACACGGTTTCTGGCCTTTCACCCATACTTTTCAAATGCTCGGCAGCCTTGCGCGTGGACGGGAAATGAAAATGCGCGAGTTTCGTAATGGCATGCCTTGCGCTCTCGTCTATAGATCCGCTGACCTCTCCCCCCTGTATATGCGCAATGCAAATATTCATATATGACGCGGCCAGAGCGGCGGCTAACGCTTCATACCTGTCGCCGATAATGAGAACAATATCCGGACGAAGCCTCTGGAATTCGCTCGCGAATTCTATTACGGCAAAACCGAGCGACTTGGCCATCGTCAACGGCGTAGACCCTTCCAGTTCTATATATATTTCACTGCTTACATCAAAACCATCGGTTCTGACAATATTTACGGGAGCTCCAAACCGCTCCAAGACCATCGTTCCGGCACATACAACTTGCAGGGCCAGATCATCGTTACGTTTCACGGCCTCCATGACAGGCTTGAGCCTTCCATAATTGGCCCTATCAACCAAGATAACGGCAATTTTACGTTTATTCATATAATATCCGGCTCCACCTCGCTACACTCATTTCAAGTCTTTAAGACTTATGAATTCGTCGGCACAAACGCAACGCTTAAGTTTTTTTCCATAAAGCTTTTTCAGCATGCTTGCCGGTATGCCTATATTCGGCTTTTTAAGAATAAGATCTCCTTCTTCGAGAATTTTCCCTGCCGGAAGATCTGTTCTCGGCACGACACTTCTGCGAAATATTTCCCGTATCGTCTCAAGTTCTTTTGCCACAGAGTTTTTTTTAACTGGATTTAGCGCGGCTATTTCCAAAAATCTTACTCCCTTTGCCAATTGCGCCAACTCTTCCATGGTTACGGACGCTATCACGTCGGGGCCAAACATATGCCGCGACATCGTGACATGCACCTCGACAAACCTGGCGCCAAGCGCACAGGCGGCAAGCCCTGGGTAAATCGTCCCGGAATGGTCCGACAATCCGACCGGGCAACCAAACTGCCGGCTATACCCGGCAAGAACGTTAAGCCCGATTTTTTCCGGCGGAGTCGGGTACATCGTCGTCGCCTGGAATAAGGAAAAAACAGTTTTTTCCCTTTTTAAAAACGCGACAACTTTTTTTATTTCCCTGTCGGTGCTCATGCCGGTAGAGATCAAAACCGGTTTTCGCGTGGCAACTATCCGTTCCAACATTGCCTCATTACCCAATTCTCCGGACCCTATTTTCCACGCGGCAATACCTGCCTTTTGCAACAGATTTACGGCCTCTAACGAAAACGGCGAACTGAGAAAATGCAGTCCCTTGCTGCGCGCATACTTTGCCAAACCGCACCATTGCTCCGGCGTAAACTCCATCCTCTTCCAATAATCATATCTATTTCTGTCCTGCCTGCTAAACTTAACCCTAAACGGTTCATCCAACGTGCTTTCCGCATCGGCGATATGGGTTTGGAACTTAATGGCATCCACGCCGGCCTCTGCCACGACATCTACGAATGCATACGCCTGACCGAGGCTCCCGTCGTGCGTTTGCGCGACCTCGGCAATCAAAAAACACGCCTTGCAGCCTCTTTCGAAATACTTCCCGATATTTTGCATTTTCCGCACCACCTATACCACCTTTTGAGGCTGAGTCCAGACATAGGGCAATTTTACGGCACCAAGGCTATGGTATGACCAATTAACATTGGAATACCCCTTTGACGATGGCTCTATAGCGAAATCTAGCGCCGGCCTTATGCCGTCCTGCAAAGACGGCGCGTACATACTGAGCCAGGTAAAATATCTGCCGGGGCGCAAATAGTTCGGGGATATATCGAGCCCAAACTTGTACATTCCAGGCGCCATGACAGCCTCCATCACATCTGACAGAACCGCAAACACCTTTGCGTCCATCGAATCAAGTACCCCGAAATGTATTTCCAAAAGATCCAACTGTTGCCTCACTTCAACATAGATATCTATATGTATCGATTCTTCCTCTTCATACTGTGACCGCGCTTTGCCAATCTTATCCGAGCAAATGGCTTTTACAAAAACCGCCTTGGCGGTTTTGGGATTTACTTTATGCAAAGGTCTTTCCAAAAGCCTTAAATCATATACGCCATCCTCCCTCGCAGACAGGCCGCAGCCGGAAGGATCTTTAACATAATGTTCTATCACTTCATGCGTTACCCCGGACATAGTCACAACGCCTTTAGTAAGCTCTATGCATCTCGTCGTGAGAGATGCTACCGCGCTCATGTTATGGCTTACAAAAAGGACGGTCCGCCCCCCCTCTGCCACCTCACCCATCTTACCAAGACATTTCTTCTGAAATCCGGCATCACCGACGGCAAGAACTTCATCAACTACCAGTATCTCCGGCTCAAGATGCGCAGCAACTGCAAAGGCCAAACGCACATACATGCCGCTCGAATACCGTTTAACAGGCGTATCGAGAAACTTCTCTATCTCCGAGAACGCCACTATCTCGTCAAACTTGCTTTTTATCTCAGCCCTCGTCATTCCAAGAAGAGCGCCGTTTAAAAGTATATTTTCCCTTCCGGTAAGTTCCGGATGAAAACCCGTGCCGACCTCGAGAAGGCTCGCAACGCGCCCCTTCATCGTAATACGGCCGGACGTGGGCTCAGTTATCCTCGAAAGTATTTTCAAGAGCGTACTTTTACCTGCGCCGTTACGGCCTATAATACCTACAACCTCTCCTTCCTTTACGTTGAAGGAAACGTCCTTCAACGCCCAAACGATATTATCTTCTTCCTTTTTAGGAGCGCCAAAATTCTTGAACGGCGCAGTCAACGTCTGTACTATTTCATCGCGAAGGCTACCGTAAGCCATCCTTTCGCCGATCCTGTATTGTTTAGATATATTTCTTACTTCTATTATATTCTTAGACATACTCGTATCAGACCACGTCCGAGAAATAACGCTCTACGCGGCGGAAATAAAAAACACCGCTTACAAAAACCGCAAAACCGCATACGGCAGACACAGCCAGAGATGCCCAAGGAATATCCACATGACCCAGAACAGCAGCCCGGATTGCCTCTATGACACCGGACATCGGGTTTAGCATCAATATCATCTTATACTTTTCCGATAAAAGACCTGCCGGATAAATAACCGGGGTCACGAACATCCATATCTGCACGAAAAACGGTATTGCATACTGAATATCCCTGTACCTTACGTTTAGCGCCGAAAACCAAAGCCCGAACCCAACAGCATTCATCATGACGAAAGACATCAATATCGGCACAAGAAAAATTCCCAAACCAGGCTTTACGCCGTAATAAACCATTATCGCGCCAAACACGAGCGCCGAGATAAAGAAATCCAGAAACACGGACACGGCGGAACTCGCAGGCATGATGATTCGCGGAAAATATATTTTTGTTATAAGATTTTTTTCAGAAACGACACTGCTGGTAGATTGCGTAAGCACTGCAGCAAAGTACTGCCACGGTAAAAGACCGGCATACACGAAAACCGGGTACGGTACGCCCTCCGATGGCATCCCCGCGAACCTGCCGAAAATTACCGAAAAAACGACCATGGTCAGCACCGGCTGCAGCACGGCCCACACTATGCCGATAACAGCCTGCTTATACTTTACCTTTACATCCCTCCACGCAAGAAAATACAAAAGCTCCCTGTACTTCCATATCTCGCGAAGGTCGACCGGTATAAACCCTTTTCTGGGTTCTATGACAGTAACATTATCAGCCATAAATTACGCCTTATTGGACTTCCACCACTCTATAGTTTTCTTCAGCCCATCCTTGAAACCTATCTTTGCCTCAAACCCGAACTCTTTTTTTGCCCTCGAGGTATCGAGCATCCTTCTTGGCTGACCATCGGGCTTGGACGAATCCCAGACGATGTCTCCCTTAAAACCGGTAAGCCTCGCTATCAATTCAACCAGGTCCCTTATCGATATCTCGAAACCGGCCCCGAGATTCACAGGATCGCTTTTATCATATCTTTCGGCGGCAAGAAGTATGCCTTCGGCGCAATCCTCGACATACAAAAACTCTCTTGTAGGTTTTCCGGTTCCCCAAACAGTTATTTTCTTCTCTCCTCTATCGATTGCCTCTGTGCATTTTCTTATCAGCGCCGGTATCACATGCGACGAGTTCAAATCGAAATTATCGCGCGGGCCGTACAAATTAACCGGCAAAATGAATACCGAATTAAACCCGTACTGCTGCCTGTACGACTCGCTTTGCACAAGCAGGGCCTTCTTGGCCACGCCATACGGCGCATTTGTTTCTTCCGGATACCCGTTCCAGAGGTCTTCCTCCTTAAATGGCACTGGCGTGAACTTCGGGTACGCGCATATAGTGCCAAGCGCCAGAAATTTCTTCAGTCCGTATTTTCTGCCTTCCTCTATTAACTGAACTCCCATCATCAAATTGTCATAAAAAAACTTGCCTGGATTTTCCCTGTTGGCTCCGATGCCGCCAACACGCGCCGCAAGATGCAGCACTATATCGGGCCTTGCATACTTATATATGCGCTCGCAAGCCTCGTGCGTTACAAAATCGTAGTCCTTGCTCCTCGGAACGGTTACCTCACTACACCCGCGCTCCTTGAGCTTGTCGACCACAAAGGAGCCGAGAAACCCCGCGCCTCCGGTAACAACCACCCTTTTATCTTTCCAAAAACTCACTCGTTAACCTACCGTCAATTTACTATCTGTCCAGGCTATGCCTTTTTTGGCGAGTATCTTTCTGCCTTCACCCTTTGAATCGACACCTGCGGCCTCAAGGTCATAATCCACCATTATCTTGACCAGATCCTTGAATGTTATCTCAGGGGTCCACCCGAGTTCCTTTTTGGCCTTTCTTATGTCAGCCTTAAGCACATCGACCTCTGTAGGCCTTAAATAACGGGGATCGAGCTCTATGATTGCGTATCCCGGCTTTAGACCGTCGGCAATGCCTTTTTTAAGAGACTTTATTACTCCCTTTTCCTTAATGCCCTTGCCCTTCCATTCGATCTCTATTCCCGCATATTCGAATGCATGGTTCAAAAAGTCCCTTACCGACCTTGTATCGCCCGTGCCTATTACAAAATCCCCGGGCTTATCGTGCTGAAGGATGCGCCACTGGCATTCGACGTATTCGGGCGCAAACCCCCAGTCCCTTTTTGCGTCGAGGTTGCCAAGGTAAAGCTTTTTTTGCTTACCCGCGACTATCGCGGCAAGGGCGCGCGTGATTTTGCGCGTAACAAAAGTCTCGCCCCTTCTTGGAGATTCGTGGTTAAAAAGTATCCCGTTCGAGGCGAACATGCGGTAGCCTTCGCGGTAGTTTACGGTCATCCAGTACGAGTACACCTTTGCCGCGGCGTAAGGGCTCTGCGGCCGAAATACCGTTTTCTCGCTTTGCGGAGGAAGCGCGCTCCCAAACATTTCACTCGAAGACGCCTGATAAAAACGCGCAGGCACTCCGCTTCTCCTGACTGCCTCGAGAAGGCGTGTTGTGCCAAGTCCGGTGATGTCGCCTGTGTATTCGGGTATATCGAAACTCACGCGAACGTGGCTCTGGGCGCCGAGATGATAAATCTCGTTTGGCGCAATATTGTAAACCAGATTAACGAGCTGTCCCGAGTCCGAAAGGTCTCCGTAGTGAAGTAAAAGTTTTGTCCCCGGCAGGTGACGGTCCTTATATATATGATCTATCCTGTGGGTATTGAAGGTACTGGCGCGCCGTATTATGCCGTGCACCTCGTAGCCCTTGCTTAAGAGAAGTTCGGCAAGGTAGCTTCCGTCCTGCCCTGTTATTCCCGTTATAAGCGCGCGCTTTCCCATTCTATTCTCCCGGATTGTTTTTTATTATAGTAGGCCTCTCGGCCCAGCGTTTCTTATCGACAAAAACGGTGTTAACGAACGTATCGCCGCAGACGATATATCCATTACGCTCCATCACCTTGAATATTTCATCGTTCTTCCTGTTCTCGTTATAATAAACGGTCTCTATGCAAAACACCTCGGGTCTGTACTTCTTGAAATCGAAACTCTCGAGTATCTCGACCTCGAGGCCTTCGACGTCAATGGTTACAAGGTTCGGGCATTTATCGAAATATTTTTCGATTATCCCGTTTATGGGCACGACATTTATCTTCAACACCTTCGGCTCGCCGCTGCCAATACTCTTGTAACGCTCCATGGTTTCCCTGCTGCAGGTGCTAAGTGTTGTGCCGCCCGGTATAACGTAAAAATCAATGACCCCTGCCTTTGCCGCAACGCCGACATTAAGATTAACGTCCCTTCTTCTCTTAAAACCGAACTTGGCGAAAAGCTCCGGGTCTGGCTCCACGTTCACGCCCTTGCATCCGTTCTTGTAAAAATAGTACGTGTTACTGAACTTAACGGGGTCGTGCGCGCCGACATCAAGATAAGTGGGTTTACGTATCTTTAACGCCCTCAAGATGAAATCCGCAAGCACGTCCTCGCCTGCCTGGGCGTAAGATCTCTTATAATCTCTTTTGAATATATTCCTTATGAATTTCATCTCATTGAACTCCGGCCCTACGCCGGCACCACCTTTTTGCTTTTAAATTTCCTTGCCGCGCCTCTTGCATCCACCACTATCTTGCTGTTAACAGCTATCATCTTATAGTCGTAACACGTATGGTCCGTGGATATGACGACGCAATCGTATTTCTTTAACGCCGCGGGGGTAAGTTTCACGGACTTAAGTTCGATTGCATGGTGCCGCATCCTCGGCATCTTCGGCACATAGGGGTCGTTATAATCCACCTTTGCGCCAAGCCCCTTTAGCATTTCTATGATATGCACGGAAGGAGACTCCCTCATGTCATCCACATCTTTTTTATACGCCGCTCCGAGCACAAGGATACGCGAGCCTTTGACGGACTTGCCTTCCTTGTTTAGCGCTGTACCGACCTTCCCAATGACATAAGAAGGCATGGAGGTGTTTATCTCCCCGGCAAGCTCTATAAAGCGCGTTGCGAACTCGTACTCCTTCGCCTTCCACGTAAGGTAAAACGGGTCTATGGGAATGCAATGCCCGCCAAGGCCCGGGCCCGGATAAAAGGCCTGGAACCCGAAGGGCTTGGTCTTCGAGGCATCGATGACCTCCCATATGTCAATGCCCATCTTATCGGTAAGCATCTTAAGCTCGTTTACAAGCGCTATATTGACGCAGCGATATATATTCTCGAGAAGCTTTGTCATCTCTGCCGCGCGCGTGGTAGAGACCTCTACCACCTTATCTATAATCTGCGAGTACAACAGACTGCCCGCTGCCAGACAATCCTTTGTAACACCGCCAACCACCTTGGGAATCGTCTTTGTCGAAAAATCCTTTCTCCCCGGATCTTCCCTTTCGGGCGAGAATACAAGGAAGTAATCTTTGCCGACACGAAGCCCTGTTTTTTCGAATTCCGTAAGAAGTATTTCGTCGGTTGTTCCGGGATAAGTAGTGGACTCAAGAGAAACAAGCTGGCCTATTCTAAGGCGCTCCACTATCTCCTTTGTCGTACCGACAACATAGCTCATATCCGGCTCGCGCATCTTACCCAGCGGCGTAGGCACGCATATGATGACCGCATCCGGCTCCTTAAGCCTGTTCATGTCAGCGGTCGCGGCAAACTTCTTTCCCTTGACATGTTTTGCGATATCCCCTGCGGCTATGTGCTTTATGTAAGACCTTCCGGCATTGAGCGCCTTTACTTTGGACGAGTCAACATCGAACCCGAGCACCCTGAAGCCTTCGTCGCAGAACCTGAGTACCAGCGGCAACCCGACATAACCAAGCCCGATAACGCCTATGAGCGCGCTTCGTTTTTCTATTTTTTCAAGCAGTTTTTCTTTTACGATATTTTTCGCCATAGCACCTCATTTAAAGCCGTTTCTCAGGATTTTTTCTCAAACCTGTCCTTTTTTGCTGATGTCTATGATCCGTGCCTGAACAACCCCTGCCTCTATCAATGCCTTCGAAAGTTCCGCGCTTCTATAAAACGAAGTTATTACTATGGCCTCGGCTGCGCCGTCCCTGAGCTTTTCAATACCGACAACCGGCATATCGAAAAACTTTTCGGTTCTTTCGATATCCGAAATGCAGACAAGCTCCAACCCGGCCTCCTTTAAAGACAGATACGCTATCTCGGCAACCTCATCTACGCCGCAGAAAGCGACTCTGCTTATGCCAAGCTCCTTCAACCTTGCAAACAGTTCAGCGAAATCCGTCCTCGCAACCCTGTAGAGGTTGGTAAAATTCCTCAGATGTTCGTAGGTGAGACGGGTCTTTTCAAGAAAACCATTTGGCGTAAGATAATATTTGTAGCGCTTTGCGGGAATACCGGAGACTGTTATGTAACCTTTTGAAATGAGATTCTTTATGTAGGAATTTATGAGTCCCAGCGCAATACCGAGGTTTTTGCTTATTTCACGCTGGGTTAGGTCGCCGTTTCGCGATATCTCGTCAAGCACGAGAAGCGAACGGTACCCATCCATATGGCCGTTTTTATCCTCGCTGTTCATACTATGAACATACCATTTAATCAGGCATTTTGTCAAGTAAAACGCGTTCATGCAATGAACTGGCCGCGCGCAAAAAATTAGTAATTTACATTTGCCGGGGTTTTATTGTATGGTATATTACTTAAAATTCCCCGTGCTGTTTTATTAAAAAATATTCCAACTTCGCTATCTGAAAAGTAAATTTGGCCATGCCAGTCTTTTTATGCTACAATAAAAGATACGGGTATATCCAACATGAATGCCAGAGATTTTGAAAAAGAGATAAAAATCCACATCGAAGCGCGCTACCCCATTTTGTGGCTCGTATCGTTCGAAGAGCGCCGGGTCGAGCGCATCGTCGAAAACCTCTGCAATACCAACGGGTTCAAGTTCTGGACATGGTCCGTGTCAAAAGGGCTCTACGGTAGCGACAAAAAAAAGAAAGAGCCCGTTGGCAGGGAAAAAATCCTTACCTCCATTGAGGAAAAGATAGTAAAGAACGAGGAAATCAATAACTTCTTCCTTTTAAAGGACATTGCCGGGTATTTCCAATCCCACGAGTTCCTAAGAAAGTTTCGCGACATCCCGGGCACCATCGAGGACTATCGCTCGCTTAACACCGTCTGCATCCTCTCGCCAACACTTAGCGAGATTCCGCCGGAGCTCGAAGAAGACATCGTGGTAATCGAGCTTAGCCTGCCCGAGTACGACGAAATCGAGGAGATGGTAAACACGAACTTTTCCAAATACATCCCCGCGTCGTGGCATTCGTCTACGAGGTCGGTTCTCTACAAATCGCTACAGGGCCTTTCTCTAGATAACATCAAAAGGGTCGTAAGAAAGGCAATCAGCCTGAATAGAGGCGTGCTGAACGAAGAATGCATCAAGTACATACAGGACGAGAAGCAGCAAATCATAAAAAAGCAGCAGATACTCGATTACTACCCCTACAGGGAAACTATCGACCACATCGGCGGCCTCGATGAAATAAAAAAATGGTTCGTCGAGAGAGAGCATGTCTTCCGTTTAAGCAAGGGCAAAATCGAAACTCTCGGCCTTGACGTTCCAAAAGGCCTCATGCTAATTGGCGTTCCGGGCTCCGGGAAAAGCCTCTGCTGCAAGGCCCTTGCCGGCATCTGGAACCTTCCGCTTCTAAGAATGGACGTAGGCCGTCTCTTTGGCTCGACAGTCGGAGAGTCCGAGAAAAATATTCGTAAGGCCATACAGCTTGCAGAGGCGGTAAGCCCCTGCATAATGTGGATCGACGAGATAGACAAGGCATTCGGCGGAATATCCGGTTTCCAGGGGGATTCGGGCACGCAGCTAAGGGTGTTTGGCACCTTCATCACATGGCTGCAGGAAAAGGACAAACCCGTCTTTGTCATAGCAACTGCCAACGACCCGAAAAACCTTCCTCCCGAGCTATGGAGAAAAGGCCGCTACGACGAAGTGTTCTTCGTCGATCTTCCAAGCGCCGAGGAAAGAGACGAAATATTCAAGATACACCTCGAAAGAAGAGGACAAAAACCGTCGAACTTCCGCTTAAAGGAACTCTCGCAGAACTCGCAGGGCTACACGGGCGCCGAGATAGAGCAGGCCATAAAGGACGCGGTCGTTGCCACATTCAACACTCTGCACGAGGGAAAAGAAGCAAAAGAGGCCGACGCAATAATAGACGGCACCTTAACCCTCTCACTCGACACGGCAACGCTTCTCGAAGCGATACGGCACATAACGCCGCTCTCGGTTCTGAAAAAAGAGGAGATCGAGGCGCTTCGCGAATGGAGCCAGCAAAGGGCGCGGCCCGCATCGAAGTCTCTCTTCATGCAGCGCGCAGAGATGCTCTCTGACGCGGAAAAGCGCACTATCGCCATACACGAGGCCGGACATATAATAATGATGTGGCATCACTTCAATGGCACGCCGGTCTTCGTGAGCATAGATAACTACAAGGACACCTCTGCATTCACCGGCAAGAGCGAAAGCCTCGTAAACACACTTACCAAGCGCGACCTGGAAAAGGAAATCGGCGTGATGCTTGGCGGCATGGTGGCCGAAGACGAGGTCGGCGGAGCGGACTCGAAAACTGTTGGCGCCTCGCACGACCTTAGCGACGCAACGGCCAAGGCAAGAAGAATGGTCGTGGAATACGGCTTTGGCGACATAATGAAGAACACGAGCCTTGTAGAGCTCCAGGAATACGCCATGATGTCCGGGAAAGACATTCTCGAGGACATACAGAAGATAATCCACGGCGCAAAGGAAGAGACCGAGTCCGTCATTTCGAAGAACAAAGCGCTTCTCGAAAAGCTCGCGGACAAGCTCGTGGCGGAGATACTCGTAAACGGCGAGGGATTAAGGAATTTCCTTACGCAGCACAATCTGGAATAAGGGCCCCGCTATGTCGTTTTTCACAAAGCTCAACACCGAACTCAAAAACAAACAGTACGTGCTCGCTGCCATAGCCGCCCTTAAGCAGACAGGCGAGATAAAGAACTACGCCATAAACGAAAAGAAGGAAAGCGTCGAAATAAACCGCGCCGGCGACATTATACAGGTAGTAAAAACAAAGACCGGCGAGTACGAACTGCAGGGAGACGCAAGAGTGGTAAGCGCCTTCTCGAGCAGGCTAAAGCAGCTCTACGCGTACGAGGCAATCAAAGACAACATGCCGCTGGACTTCGAGATAGCCGAAGAGATAGAAACCGCCGGAGAGATCCGCATCGTGCTTAAAGGCTAAATATGGGTAAAGAGATAAAAATAAAGATAACACCCGACGGCAAGGTCGAGATAGATTCGACCGTGTTCAAGGACTGTAAAGAGGTGGCCGAACACCTATCGAAGGTCATAGGAAAGGTCGAGGTCTTCACCATAAAAGAAGAACACGAGCGCGAAGAAAAACTTCGCATAAAAAAAGGCGACAAATAAGCACATGGCATCGTCGATATTCATAGACACGCACGCGATAATCGAGAGGTCGCGTGTAAACGGCCCAGGACAGAGGCTGGTGGTCTTTTTCCAGGGCTGTCACAGGAACTGTCCTGGCTGCTTCAATCCGGCAACGCACTCAATCGGCACTGGCGTCAAATACGGCATACGGGAGATATTCGCGCGTTTCCTCTCTAAAAACGTAAGCGGCTTAACTGTTAGCGGAGGTGAGCCGTTTCTGCAAAGCGCGGCGCTCTGTGAACTGCTTAAAACCGCAAAACGCGAACACGGCCTTACGACCGCCGTGTACACGGGATTCACGATAGAGGAAATACGTTCATCAACGGAGCTTAGCCCTGCGCTCGAGCACATAGACGTGCTCATAGACGGGGCGTTCGACGAAAACAACACAGAAAGGACAACTCTTGCAAGAGGTTCCACAAACCAGCGCCTTCACTTTCTCTCCGGCGTTTATTCGATAGATGATTTTATTTTGCCAGGCAAAGCGGAGATAATAATCAACAAGGACGGTTCGGTGGTAGAGACCGGATTTTCGAAGCCGGCGGGAATAAACTCCATCCTCTTGTAAAACGACCCACACCATGACGATAGAGAACTTCTTCAGGGACAATTCCGGCATAGCGCGCACAAGCGCAGTTGAGCAGCGCGACGCGGCGCTAAAATACCTGCGCTCGCTGCCAGAGTCTAGCGACAGGGCCGAGGACTTCAAATCGGCGTACGCGTACATACGAAACATCAGCGACGCCGAAGAAATGCGAAACGCACTCATCGAGCTTGCCATCACGATGCCAAAGCACGGCCCGTGCATGGACCTGTTTAAAGAAGTGTTCCCCGGCGCCATCAACTCCACAGACGCCATACCCGAGCCCATACACCGCAAATCAACGCTTACGCGCCTTGTAGACTGCGTGCCCGACAAACCGGAGTACGCCGAGGCATACGCGCGCGTCGTGGAAAAATACATCGAGGCCGCAGACAAGATAGACGACCGCTTTGCGCGGCGCTACGCGCTTGCGGAAATTGCATCGAGACTCAAACACAGGGACGAATACGAAGCCCTCATGCTCCATGCCATGAAGGTGAGCCTCGGGTTTGCCGGCCTTCCGGGCTTTAGGCAATACTCGCTTCCCGAGATAGCAAGGGAACTTCCGAAAAGCTGCGACGTGGAGGTCTACAGAAACCACACATTCCTCGGGCTTGCGTTCTCGCTGCCGCACAGGGGCGAGTTCCTCGAACTCTTCAAAAAGGCCCTGACCACGGCCATCGAGTCAACGGAGCACATCGTTGAGCCGTATTACAAGAAATACGCCCTTCTCTTCATGGCCAACAGGCTGCCCGAGACAGCAGAGTTTTTACCGCTAAGAAAGAGCGCTTTCAGGGCCGCCCTTGCCTCGGTCGACACGCTCGCCGACAGCTTCGCCAGGCAGTACGGATATAACGAATTCCTAAAGGACGTGCCAAAGACGCGCGAATTCTCCGACATACTGCTCGATACGGTCGAGAAGAGCCTTCCGTTCTTTTCTCTAAGAAGCCAGATGTCGGACTACGAGCCCATAGAGATACTCGACCGGATACTGATCGTCGCGGACAAAAAAATATCGGATTCGAAGAAAAAACATTACACCCGCTTCCATTACGCCGATTTTTTCCTGAAACAGCTGAACCTGATAGCCGATAACTTAAACGATGTGCGCCTTCTGGAAATTCTAAGGCCCTACACGCACGTATGGGTAAGGCCAAAAACTTTCAGGGACTCGATACGCAAGGTGTTCGACAAGGTCTCGTCCTTAAAAGGCAGATACCACGGCGCCGAAGTAGAGCGTCCACTTTATGTCAGCGAGGCATGCCTCGGCATAGACAAACGAAGCCGCACGGCATCCGTTATGGCGGATACGCGCGAAGGCTACGCGCTCTCGATAGACCTTGGCGCCACCAATACCGTTGTAATGCTTAAAAAACCCGGGGCATTCCCGGAATTCGTCAACATAGAAGGATTATCCGAAACCATCGGAAGCGTTGCCTTCATAAGCACGGCAGTAGACAAGAACAACGACTTGATAGGCGCTGCGGCGCCGGCCCAGTCGCGCTCGAACAACATAAAAAAACTGTTCATGGAAGGCGACGAAGAGGGGCGCGAGCTCATCGAGAAGTTTTTCCGCATCCTGTACTCCAGAATAAAGGAATCTGTCGAGGTGCCCGGGTTTTTCAAGAAACTTTCCGGCAGGATTTTCGATACCGTTTCCGTGACAGTGCCGGTCGGGTATACGGATTACAGCGGCGAACTTACCAGAATCATCGAAAAATACGCGGGCAGCGCGCGCATAAAGCTCGTGGAAGAGCCGCTTGCTGCGGCGATAGGCTATAACGTGGCGGAGAAAAAGGAAAAATTCGTCCTTGTTCTCGACTTTGGCGGCTGCACGCTCGACCCGATGCTTTTAAGGCTCTCTACCGACATGACACACGTCATAGCAAAGCCCGACAGATCCAAGATGCTTGGCGGGCGCGACATAGACCGCTGGGTGGCCGAGTACGTGAACGAAAAGCATAACCTTAGGACCAACCCTTCGGGGCACGAGGCCCTGACTGCGGCAGAGGCGCTGAAAATAGAACTTAGCGCCAAAAACTCGGCGAAGTTCGTGTTTGGCGGCCGCGATATCGCGGAACTTACGCGCATAGAGTTCGAGGAGCTTCTCTCGCGCAGAGGGTTCTACAGCGACATAGACAGGGAACTTTCGAACGTGCTAAAAAAGGCTTCGAAGCTCGGCGTTTATAAATCCATGATAGAGGCCGTCATCATAACCGGGGGCTCTTCGCAGATACCGTCGTTCAAGGAAAAGATATCTCACTACTTCCACAACCTGGCCGTGCAAAACGCGATATACGACCACAGCCCGCTGTCGTCGGTCGCAAGGGGCGCGGCCCTCTACGGCACGGCCTCGGTGCTGGACCGCCACCTGGCCATGGCGTACGCAATAAAGCACATTGCAAGGGAAGAGGAAAAACAGTTTGCCTACGAAATCGTACTCGAAAAGGGCGAATCGCTTCCGTTCAAAAAGACCTTGCGCTTTACTCCTGCCATGACGCTCGGTGGACAGAAGGAAATATTTCTCGAACTCTTCGAGGTGCCCGATTCCCTTATCGTACGGCGCTGGATATCCGAGGGCGGCATGGAGTTCATAAAGCAAATACTTAAGCACACGCCCGACGAACTCGATCTGAGGGCTTTCAAGACCGTCACGCTTTCATTCGACGCTCCTATAGAAGGAAGCACAGACATCACATTTATAGTGGAAGAGAACGGACGATTGAAGGTGCGCTACGAAAAAGACGGCCGCGAACTTGCAACCGACATACACCTTCAGTAAAACGCGCCTATGCGTGGGATTTAAGGATTTTCTCTACGATGTTCGTGGTGGAGAGCCCTTTTACGAGCCGTATCCTGGCAACGCGCCCGCCGTTTGCCATAACAACGTCCTCGCCGACTATCTGCCCTTTTTTCCAATCAGCGCCCTTTACAAGGATATCCGGCTTTACCGCGGTTATGAGCTTAATGGGTGTTGAATCGCCAAAGAGCACGACATAATCGACAAATCCGAGCGCCGAGAGCACCTCTGCGCGCTCTTTCTCCGGAACTATGGGGCGTTTGTGGCCTTTGATGCCCCTTACGGAAGAATCGCTGTTTAGACCGATAACGAGCACATCGCCAAGCGATGCCGCCTTTTTAAGATACCTCACATGCCCGGCATGCAGGATATCGAAACAGCCGTTCGTGAAAACAACCTTTTTCCTCTTCGCCTTTTGCCTTTTCAGGCATGTAAGCAGTTTTTTAAGCCCTACGATCTCTCCCACGCCTCGCACCGCGCAATGTTCGACATTCGTATAACGATATCACAGTTTGACTGCCATGGCAAACGTGGCAACATAGACCGCTGCCCCGGCCCTGGCAAGCACCTTTGAGCACTCGGCTATGGTCGCTCCGGTGGTACACACGTCGTCGATGAGAAGAACGCGCCTGTTCTTTACCGCGCCCTTGTCCCTGAGCGCAAAGGCGTCTTTCACGTTCGCACTCCGCTCGTTGTGCTCGAGCTCGACCTGCGGCCTGGTGTGCCTGATCCTTTCGAGATTGTCGTAAGAAAGGCGTGCGCCAAGCCTTTTCGAAACCTCGCGCGCTATAAGAAGCGACTGGTTAAAACCGCGCTCCCTTAGCCGTTTTAAATGAAGCGGCACGGGCATGACCGTATCGAAGCCGCCTTCGCCAAGACCTTTCGCAGCCAGAGACACCCACTTGGCCATCGGCCGCGCAAGCTCGGTCTTTTTATTGTACTTTAAATCGCGCACCGCCTCCGCAACATTGCCATCGTAGAAAAACGCACTGCGCATCGCCTCGAACCAGCGCTTTTCCGTAAGACATTCGCCGCAGCTACCCGGCGTTTCTATCGCTCCGGCAAAAGGCCTGCCGCATTTTACGCAGTGCGCAGCATCGGATATCTTCCTGATACTATCGAGACAGGCATTGCAAAGCCAGCTGTCCGAAGCTGTCTTGCCGCAAAAGCGGCAGAGGTTCGGGAAAAACACGTCCAGAAAAGGCAGCGCAAAAGTTTTCGCCCTTTTTCCAAGCTCCGTTGCCGTTATCATGCCAGGCCCCCTTTGGGCGCTGCAGGCAGCTTGACCGTGAACACCGAACCCTTGCCAGGCTTGCTATCTACGAAGATATTGCCGCCGTGCTCCCTGACTATGCCCCTGCTAACGCTAAGGCCAAGGCCGGTGCCTACCCCAGGCTCTTTTGTCGTAAAGAACGGCTCGAAAAGCCTTGCCACCGTTCTCTCATCCATTCCCGTGCCCGTATCGCTGACACTTAATATGACATGACGTGAGTCAGGGCCGTCCTCGCACTCCGTTGCAAGCACAATCTCTCCGCCGCCAGGCATGGCGTCCCGCGCGTTGGCAACGAGATTTACGATTACCTGCTCGAGCCTGGTAGAATCGCCGATAACAGGCGGCAGCGTTCCTTTTTCAAACCTGACCTCTACACCGCTTTTCTTTAGTATCTCGCCAACGACTATGAACGCATCGTCGATAACGGCATTTAAGTCCACCTGTTTGTACACGGGATTATCCTGACGCATGAACACGCGAAGATGCCCGACTACATTTTCCATCTTTCTTGCCGCAGAGTCTATTACTTTTAATTTTTCGAACACATCGGCGTCCATGCCTTCCTTTTTAAGAAGGTGCTGGGTAAGCCCGCTTACCACCGTAAGCGGCTGCCTTAGCTCGTGCGCGAGCACGGCAGACATCTCGCCAAGGGCCCTAAGCTTCGAGACCTGCGTCAGATGGTCCTGTGCCTGCTTGAGTTCGTTGTACGCGGCCTTCAAGTCCTTTTCTCCGTCATCGAGGATCTTTACCATGCCAACAAGGCTGTCGACCACTTCCTCGTGCCTGCGCTCTCTTTGCTCAAGCTCCCTTTTTACCGCGCGCACCTCGCTACGTAACTCTTCGACCTTGCCCGTCTCCGTAAACACAATGACAAAACCGTCCCTTATGGTATCGAGTTTCATGGCAGCGGCCCGGATGCGTTTTTTTACTCCGCCGATTCTGGCTTCAACGGTCATCGGGGAAGAACCAAGCACATCCATATCAACATCGCCCAAGACCTGCGCTATGTTTGGCCCCTTGGCCCCGGCATAAACGAGACCAAATGTATCCAGAAACGTCTTGCCTGCATACAGAATGTTCCCCTTCGAATCAACGGCACAGACAAAAAAATCGCTCACAGACAAGGCCTTGCTTACTATCTCCACCTCTGCCTCCACGAGACCAACGGCCCTGCCAAGCATCGATACAAGCCCATCGTCTTTTCCGTGCTTTTTTGCCACTCCCGACATTTCAAGCCTGCTCCACTTCAATTCCAGCAAACTGCTTCTTTTAACGACCGCCGCTGCCCCGACAAACAACGTATCCAATATAGCCACTATCTTCTTCCAGAAAATAACGGAAAATACGATACCGACCGCCAGGCCTACCAGGACAGAAAACCCAAAACTGACATATTGCGCCTGCTCCAGTATCTTTTCAGGCTCGACGGCGCCAAGTATATTCGAACTATCCACATCCTCGACATAAAAAAGAAAAACAACCCTGGCGCCAAGGGCAATCAGCACAACGCCAAGCATTGCCGCCAGAATCGAAAGCGAAAGTTTTTTTCTTACATCCAAGAATTCTTTATGCATTTATATTTACGTCTCTTCCCGAAAATCGTCCTTAACGCCCCGCTCTCGAAGCGTTTGGCTGCCGAATGTTCCGGCCTCCTGTTTATGCATTTCCCTTTTTACGGCAAGTATGGCCAGGTCCTCGAGATTCTTTATTGCCGCCTTCAGTTTTTGCTCGCTTTCCTCGGCCCTGACCCTTGCCTCTACGGCCTCGTCCATAAGACGCTTTTTTTCGCTCACATCTCTGGCAACAAGCAGCGCAGACTCGATTTTTCCGCCCGATGCAAGCGGCACTGCGGTTATATCCCATATACCGTCTTTGCTGCCGCCAAACTCCCTTGGTTCCTGCGGCCTTCCGTCGAACACAGCGGCCAGGAACGCTTTATAATCCAAGTCCGCTGACTTATCCATGAAATCGCCAAAGCGCGCGCCAAGGAGCCCGCTGCCGCTTTTCTTTAAAAGCCTCATCGCCCCGTGGTTCGCGTACTTTATCCTGCCGGCCCGGTCAAGTTCTACAACGCAGTCGGGCAATGACTCGAGTATCTCAATATAATGCGCTATGGAGTCCTTCAGCATAGCAACTGCCGCGTTATAATATGCCGCGATATCGGCCAACTCGACAGTTCCTTTTTCGTCAAGTTGATAATTATAATTACCTTTGGCAAGGCACTCCATGCCAAGAACCGTGTTTTCAAGCGGCTCGACAACGATTCTACGATTAATAAGATACATTATCAAAAAACACACAACGAAGAATACGGCAAAGGCCGCTGTCATGGTCTTCATTCGCATGACATTTGCCGCATAATGCGCGGACATAAGCCGCACATTATCGTCTATCTGGTTTATCAGGCCCGGAATCAATACATCGAGGATCTCCGTCCGCTTACTTCTGCTGACTTTCTTATCTTTAAACTCCTTTAATGCGGTCTTTACGTTCCCCCAGCCCGCCTCAGTTGCATTAAGGCTTTTTATTATTTCCTCATTCTCGGCAAAACCCGATGTTCCATACCTGGCATCTCCGTGCTTGAGGCCATAGAGAACGCTGTCTACCTGCCCGATGTTTTCATCCAGCGCATGGGAAATTCTATCAAATTCAGCCTCCGAAGCATTCACAGACCTTAAAACAAGATTCTGTATAGACACTACGAAAAACCTCTGACGCCCCACAAGGTTTATTTCCCCATGGCTGCCGTGGAGCGTATTAACCGTATTGACCATTAACGCAAAAAATATAATGGCAATAAGCAACAACACTCCTATGAATGATTTTGCCAGATTGGCGGATTTCATAGGCCCTATAAAATCAATTTTTATGTATAAATCGGTTTGGTTTTTAAGGAAACGTTTAGCTGCGCTACTTACTGTATAATTATACCAAATATTATTATTATATCAAGCCGTAATTCCGGCTCAGGTATATCAATTAACGTTCCTGCGTAAGCTCATAAAAAACTTTCATTTAAATTGCCGCTATGTTATCCTTTTATTCTTAAAGTATAGCGTAAAACTTACGCGCCAAATCGGACAACCATGGTTTTCGACAGCATAAAAGCAGGACTCTTAAAAACCCGTAACGCGATAGTCGGCGGAATATCCTCGGCCCTTGGCATGGCGCCGACAGCAGAGACACTTGAGAAGCTCGAGGAATCGCTTCTTACCGCAGACATAGGGGTCGAAACTTCCACGGAAATAATCGAAGCAATCAAGACGGGCAGCGGCAAAGAGCCGGACGCCCTTGCCGGAGTAATCCGCTCGAAGATTTTCGACATAATGAGGACGGTTGAGGCGCCGCTCTCCGTGGCCCCCCAGACTCCTTTTGTAATAATGGTGCTCGGCGTAAACGGGGTTGGCAAGACAACCACCATCGGAAAGCTTGCAACGTATTTTTCCGCCAAAGGTAAAAACGTGCTCATTGGCGCTGGCGACACCTTTCGCGCAGCGGCCATAGAACAACTAGACGTCTGGTGCAAACGTGCGAACTGCCAGGTCGTAAAGCACTCGCACGGCGCAGACCCTGCGGCGGTTGCCTACGACACCATACGCTCGGCAATATCCAAAAAGGCCGATGTCGTAATCCTCGACACAGCCGGAAGGCTGCATACGAAAACCAACCTCATGGAAGAACTAAAAAAAATAAAGCGCGTCATGGAAAAGGAACTCCCCGGCGCGCCACACGAAAGGCTTCTCGTGCTCGACGCCTCGACCGGCCAGAACGCCCTTAACCAGGCGCGCCTCTTTAACGAGGCCGTCGGGGTGACCGGCATAATAGTGACAAAACTCGACGGCACGGCAAAGGGCGGCATAATCGTGCCAATGGCCAGGGAGCTGAAAATTCCCATCCGTTTCATCGGGGTTGGAGAGAGCGCCGAAGACTTAAAGGAATTCAACGCAAAGGATTTCGCTGACGCCATAGTGTAGCGGGCACATTACAGCAAACCGCCTAACCAAGAGAGAGCTCATGGATAAGAACACCGAAATATTCTACGCAATCTCCAAAAAACGCAAAAGCATCCGCGCGTTCAAACCCGACAGCATAAGCGACGAAATAACCTCGCGCCTTCTTGAAGAACTTAGAAACTCGGAAAGCGCGGCAAACCGGCAGCCCTGGCACTTTATCGTGCTAAAAGGCGAGGACAAGAAACGCTTTGACCACGTGTTTACAAAAGACGGCTTTAAGACAGCGCCGCTTTGCATCGTTGGCTGCGCAGAGCCAAAGCAGGCCTGGGTAAGGAAATCCGACAACGCCAACTACGCGGAAATCGACGTGACCATAGCACTTACGAGAATGATAAGCGCCGCAACTGCAGAAGGCATCGGAAGCTGCTGGATAGCGGCATTCGACCCGATTGAAGTAAGAAAAACCCTTTCTTTACCCGACGCCGTAGTACCCGTCGGCATCATAGCCCTTGGATACCCCGAGACCGAACTCAAAGTGGAAGAAAAACCGCGCAAACCTCTAAAGGAGATACTCCACCATGGGAAATGGCAAGGATAACAAGAACGGCGACTACGTACTGCTAAGGCCCGACCGAAGGCGCGACACGCGTAAGCCGATACTCGTGCTTCGCGTAACAGAGGCACGCTCTAACGTCTTCTTTGGTTACGCAAAAAACATCAGCAGAGGCGGGCTCTTTATTTCGACCGTAAACCCAAGAAAGGTCGGTGAAGAATTCAAGATAGCCTTCGATTCCCCTGTGGACGGCAAGCAAATAATCTGCAACAGTGCGGTCGCATGGATAAGGAACTATTCACCGGAGACAAAGCTCGAGGCAGGCATGGGCATGAGGTTCCTTGATCTAAACGAAGAGGAAAGAAAAACAATCGATGAATGGGTAAAGCTCAAGCCGAAAAAAAGATAAGCCCTAGTTTTTGACTGTCCATACAGTGCCCGAGGCTGTATCCTCGAGCATAATGCCCTTTTCCTTCAACTCGGCGCGTATCGCGTCTGCCCGCTTAAAGTCCTTGTTCTTTTTCGCCTCAAGCCTTTCGTTTATAAGACGCTCTATCTCTTCCTTTGGAAGAGCTGCCATGGCCTTTAACTCGCCAAAGTAAGCAGCCGGGGTTTTGTCGAAGGTGCCAAGTATCTTCCCTGCCTCCTTTATTATGCCGAGCGAAGCGGCAATTGCCATTACGTCTTTTTTACCGGAATCAAGCGCTCTATTTATATCAGCGATTTCCTTAAACACCTCGCCCACAACTGCAGCGGTGTTAAAATCGTCGTCCATGGCCCCGGTTATCGCGCTTATATTCTTTTTGTCCGGGATATTCTTCACTGCCTCCGGGCACTCTGTCTCGACGCGCTCGAGCGTTTTATAGAACCTCGAGGCCTTTGCCTCGGCCTCAACAAGCGAATCTGCCGAGTACTCTATCGGAGAGCGGTAGTGGCTGGAGAGAAGAAAGAGCCTGACACTTTCAGCGGTATTTCTCTTTAGCACTTCCTTTATGGTAAGAATATTACCAAGCGACTTGCTCATCTTCTCTGACTCGATATTCACAAACCCATTATGCATCCAGTATCTGGCAAATGTCTTGCCGATTGCGGCCTCGCTCTGCGCGACCTCGTTTTCGTGGTGCGGGAACACAAGGTCCTTACCGCCGCCGTGGATGTCTATTGTTTCGCCAAGGTGCTCAAGGCACATGGCAGAGCACTCTATGTGCCACCCCGGACGGCCTTCGCCCCACGGGCTCTTCCACTTCGGTTCATTTGGCTTCGATGCCTTCCAGAGCGCAAAATCGAGCGGGTCGTTCTTGCGCTCGTTAACGTCTACTCTCGCGCCTGCCTCGAGGTCCTCGATGTTCTTACCCGAAAGTTTTCCGTACTCCTTGAACTTTCTTACCGAATAATAAACATCGCCGTCCATCACGTAGGCAAAGCCCTTTTCAACAAGCCGCTCTATGACCTCGATGATTTTCTCTATTGTCTCGGTTGCCTTGGGCCTGATGCTTGGAAGCTCCACGCCAAGAGATGCCATGTCCTCGTCGTAGGCCTTTATGAACTCGGCGGCGACATCCTCGGATGTCCTGCCCTCTTTATTGGCACGGTTTATTATCTTGTCGTCGATGTCAGTATAATTCTTTGCGAACTTTACTTCATAGCCGGCATACTTTAGATACCTGTACACGGCATCGAAGCTCACAGCGCTTCTTGCGTGTCCAATGTGGCTTAGGTCGTATACGGTAGGGCCGCAGACATACATGAGCACGCGGTTGCCCGAGACCTTGAACTCTTCTTTTGCGCCTGTCTTTGTGTTGAAAATTTTAAGCATCTATCTGCCGCTATCCCTTCTTAAGCATTATCAACGAGCAAAACAACTGCATAGGCCTTTATGCCAAGCTTCGAGCCCGTAAACCCGAGGCCTTCCTCTGTCTTGCCCTTTACGTTCACCATCTCCGCGCTGCAGCCAACCGCCTTTGCAATTGTCTCGCGTATCCTGTCAATGTAAGGCAAAAGCTTCGGCTCCTCGCATACGACGGTGGAATCGATATTATGTACCTTAAGCTTCTTTTTCTTTATCTCGGCTATGGTCTTTTCAAGAAGCACGAGGCTGGATATGTCTTTATACGTGTTGTCGGTTGGAGGAAAATGGCGGCCTATGTCGCCAAGCCCGGCAGCCCCGAGTATCGCGTCGATTACCGCATGAAGAAGAACATCGGCATCGGAATGCCCGTCAGGGCCATAGGCGCACTCTATCCTCACGCCTCCGAGCACAAACGGCCTGCCTTCCTTATATCTATGTACGTCGTAACCGAATCCTATGCGCATAGATTCTCCAAGGTCTTAAAGATACAGTATCAGGGCGCGCTCTTCAAGGGTTTTCTCTTAGCTTTTCCCTGCCCTTCAAAAGCTCTTTGGCAACGAATTTTTTGGCCTCCATGAGCTCTTCGACAACGGTTATGTCAACGGGTGTTGTGCCATTCAAAAGCCCTTCGGCAACGGCTATGTCGACTGGCGTTGTGACCTTGATGTTCTCCGGCAGCCCCTCGACAACCGTTACGGCAATGCTTAGCCGCTCGACAAGCGAGCTTTCGTCCGTGCCGATGTAATTGTCTTTTAGGGCCGCGTCAAATGCCTTTTTTAAAACATCTACGGCAAAGCCCTGCGGCGTTTGCACGGAAATGAGCTTATCTCTATCTATGGTAGCCTTCACCCGGCCATCTGATACTTCCTTTATCGTGTCCTTCGGTTTTATGCCCGGAATGGCTGCCTTGTGTTTTATCACCGCTGCTATCACCTCGTCTATAAGCTTTACAGTAACAAGCGGCCTTGCAGCGTCGTGCACAAGGACAATATCAAAGGAATCCTTTATAACCTCGAAGCCATTTCTTACCGAATCTTGCCGCTCCTTGCCGCCCTCGACCACCTTCAAAACTTTTTTAAAGCCAAACTTCGTAATGACTTCTTCCACGCACATCTCAACGTCTCCGGGAGGAACAACGACCACGACTGCGTCGACAAACGACGAGTCCTCGAATGGTCTAAGCGTGTGCGCGAGCATTGGACGCCCGTTAAGCTCAAGAAACGCCTTTTTCCTGGAACCGAGCCGTTTACCAAACCCTGCAGACGGAATTACGGCAGCGGCCCTTGGCCTTTGTGAGTTCATTTTCCCAATCATATCCATATAAGATTTATACGGCAAAACCTGACAAAAAACAAGCTGCCCGGCATCTTACGCCGCCGGGCAGCTTTCCATTCCCAGAAACTTTTATAAAACCCTCTCAGGCCCTTTTGACCTTGAATATGATATCGAGCTCCTTCTCAACGTTCTCTTCCTTCTTCTTCTTTGCAACCGATATTTCCTTTACAAGAAGGTTTCTCGCGGTATCGAGCATCTTTCTCTCGCCAAAGGAAAGCTCCTTGCCGTTCTTAAGATTGCTTAAATCCCTTAGAACGCTCGCCACTTCCATAGCGCATCCGGTCTTTAGCTTCTCGGTATAATCTCTATACCTTCTGTTCCACGTCTGGCCGTCTTGAGAAGCCGACTTCTTCTGCTTAAGCACAGAGTAGACCTTCGGGACCATACTCTTCTTCATTACTTTTCTAAGTCCCACGTTATCGGCATTGGTGGTCGGCACCATGATGGTCGCATCAGAGCCGAGAACCTTAAGCACATAGAACGACGAGTCCTTACCGAGTATCTTTCGTTTCTCTATCCCCTCAACAACAGCCACCCCGTGCGCCGGATATACCATTAATTCTCCGGCCTTAAACGTATCGATACTCACTTTCGCCATAATTTTAGGACCTCTCTTGGTATTTAGGTATTTATAGGCAAACGACGAGCTAATAGACTATATCATGAATATTGCTGTTGGTCAAGGATTTTTAATGTACACTTAATCTAAGTGATACTTTTAAAGCACAAAACCCCGGCAGAAATTCTGCCGGGGTTTTGCAAAATATACCTTTATTATCGGTATGTTAGCAGTCGAAATACAGGAGGAACTCGTGCGGTGTAGGCCTTAATCTGACCTCTTTAAGCTCCTTTTCGGTCTTGTACTCTATCCAGGTATCTATGACGTCCTGGGTAAAGACATCACCCTTCAAAAGGAACTCATGGTCATCCTTCAGGGCATTTAGCGCCTCGTCAAGGGAGCCTGCTGCCGACGGTATCTTCTTAAGCTCCTCAGGGGAGAGCCCGTAGATGTTCTTATCGAGCGCCTCACCCGGATCTATCTTGTTCTTAATGCCGTCAAGACCAGCCATGAGCATGGCGCTCATCGCAAGGTATCCGTTGCAGGCCGGGTCAGGGAACCTTACTTCGATCCTCTTTGCCTTTGGAGAAGGCGAATACATCGGTATCCTTATGGAGGCCGAACGGTTGCGGCTCGAGTACGCGAGGTTTATCGGCGCCTCGTAGCCTGGAACGAGCCTCTTATAGGAATTGGTCGTCGGGTTGCAGATGGCATTAAGGGCCTTAGCGTGCTTAAGGATACCGCCGATATAATACATGGCGAGCTCGCTCATGCCGCCGTACTTATTGCCGGCGAAAAGGGGCTTACCGCCCTTCCATATGGACTGGTGAACGTGCATGCCGCTGCCATTGTCACCGTAAAGGGGCTTTGGCATGAAGGTAACGGTCTTGTTCCACCTTCTTGCGACGTTCTTTATTATGTACTTGAACCACTGAAGCTTATCGCCCATGTTAAGGAGCGAATCGAAACGCATATCAATCTCCGCCTGCCCTGCTGTTGCGACCTCGTGATGCTGCCTCTCGACCTTTATCCCGACCTGCTCCATGATAAGGCACATCTCGTTACGAAGATCGTTTTGCGTGTCAGTCGGCGCAACCGGGAAGTACCCTTCCTTATGACGGGTCTTATAGCCGAGGTTCGGGCACTCTTCTCTTCCGGTGTTCCACACAGCCTCTTCCGAATCTATATAGAAGAAACCCTGGTGCGGGGTGCTGCTATAGCGGATATCGTCGAATATGAAGAACTCGGGCTCAGGGCCGAAGTACGCGACATCGCCTATGCCCGTGCTCTTGAGATATGCCTCTGCCTTGATCGCGATGTTCCTCGGGTCCCTTGAATACGCCTCCTTGGTTATCGGGTCAACGACATTGCATATGAGACTAAGTGTCGGCACCTCGGAGAAAGGCTCCATGACCGCTGTCCTTGCGTCCGGGATTACGAGCATGTCGCTTGCATGAATAGGCTGCCAGCCTCTTATGCTGGAGCCGTCAAAACCGAGCCCCTCTTCAAACACGTCTTCGGTCAACTCGTCTATCGGGCATACGAAGTGCTGCCATATGCCGATAAAGTCGAGGAATTTAAAATCCACCATCCGTGCCTTGTTGTCCTGCGCAAATTTTAGTGCGTCTTTCGGTTTCATCTTCTTATTGCTCCTTCTCTTGTTTTTTGAAAATCCCTGCTGTTTTATAAAAACCTAAACCGCGTCCTCGCCCTTTTCGCCGGTCCTTATCCTAACCACCTCATCAACGGGCAGCACAAAGACCTTACCGTCGCCGATCCTGCCGGTCTTTGCCGCGTTCACTATCGTATCAACGACCTTTGCGACCACATCGTCCTTAACAACGATTTCCATCTTTATCTTCGGCAGAAAATCCACCACGTACTCGGCGCCGCGGTAAAGCTCGGTGTGCCCCTTCTGGCGGCCAAACCCCTTAACCTCGCTAACGGTAATGCCCTGTATGCCGATTTCGCTAAGCGCTTCCTTTACCTCGTCGAGCTTAAAAGGTTTTATAATTGCCTCGATCTTCTTCATAAGGAACCTCCATAAAAACCGTCCGTAACTTCTATATTATATTGCAAGCACCGTGCCTAAATCTAACAGCTTGATTTTATTGGATTTTATCCCGACAAGCCCGCAGCGCCTGCCTAAAAAATAGGCATTATTCGGGATATCTGTGTCAAATTTAATCAGGGTTGTTGATTAATGGTGCATACTTCTGCTAATCTTTTTATATGTCCATGCGCATTATGATAGACGGATACAACCTTATAGCGACGATGTTCCCGGACGCTCTCTCCGGCGACCTCGAGGCAAAGAGAGAACAGCTCTCAGCCTCGCTCTCTGCCTACAAAAAGCTTCGCGGCGTAAAGATAACCATCGTGTTCGACGCCCAGGGAAGCGGCAGGCTTACGGAAGGAAGCTTTAACATAAAAGGCGTGTCGACCGTATTTACCGCCAAAGAAACGGCAGACGACTATCTTAAAAAAGCCAGCGTGGAATTCGGAGGCGGCCTGACGATAATAACATCGGACAACGACGTTGCCGGCTTTGCGGAAAAAAATGGAGCTGTGGCAATATCTTCGGAAGAGTTCGCACGGATACTGGAAAACGCCCTTTACTACGAAATAAAGGGCGTAACCGAAGAGGATGAGGAAGATAGTTGCGGAAATAAAAAAGGCCCGTCAAAGAGGCCTTCCAAAAAAGACCGGGCGCATAGCGCCCGCCTGAAAAAACTCTGACAAAAGACTATCTTACTTATCGGGCCCTATAGTCTGAAGTTTCAACGGTGCTGCTGCTTTTTCTATCTCGGCTGCCGGCAAACGCTCGCCCTTTTGTACTCTATCTCCGAGCGTACTATAATACTTCACCTTTTCCGGCAACTCTTTTATCACATACAACAATGCAAGACATCTATACGCCCAGGGGTCTTTCGTATCATTTAACAATACCGCTGTTTTAAAATCGATTTCCGCCTTTTCCATATCCCCTTTTTTATTTCTTCTTTGAAAAGCATTGCCTCGCATAACATAGTGATTCCATGCTTTAGGGTTCGCCTTTATGCCTTCATTGTAGTCTATGATTGCTTCATCAAGCCTGTTTATACGGAAAAAATAATACCCCCGCTTAATACGGCTAAGGACTATCGCATCGGCATTTCCTTTGCCGACGTAGGAAAGCTCATGTGTCCAAAATGAGTAATCGTCTCTCCAAATATTTATCTGGGACGAAGTCTTCATGGTAAGCAAAATCACGATAGCAGCCGCAATGGCTATCGCCCCGGCCTTTACAACGCGCATTTCTCTGTAACCGTAAAACGCCGCGAGCGCCGCGCCCACAAGCAGAAATAACGACAAGGATGGCAGATACATATACCTATCGGCCGCCACCTGCCCGCCGACCTGAACAATACCGATAACAGGCAACAGCGTTATAACGTAAAAAGCCCACGCGGCGAGAAAATATGGCCGCTTTTTACAATACATAACACCAATCGCAGTTATAAACCCAAAAAAGGATATTGCCAACAAGGTTTTTCCTGACCACAGAGATATATCTACGCTGTGCGGATAAAACGGCATAAGAACGTTCGGAAAAACGGTTTTTTCAAGGTAAAACACATAGGTCTGAAACATATGCGCCGCCCTGACAGACATCGGTTTGACCTCTAACGGCGCTATTGCACTCTTTTGGGCCATTATGGTCGTAAGCGACACGGCAAGACTTAGCATTATAAACGGCACTTTGTTTACCGCTTCACTTATAAGATTCTTGAAACTATTTAGCCTCCCTAACGGATAGAAATCCAGTATAAGCAAAGTCACCGGTATGGAAACCGCCATCGGCTTGCTCATCATAGACAACACACAAAAAAACAGAGAATACGCATAAGCCCCGCCCCTGCTTGCCGATTCACCCGTTTTATAGCGAATATAAAACAACAGACAAAGAACATAAAACACCGCACAAAGCACATCCTTGCGCTCCGATACCCAGGCAACACTTTCCACATGCAACGGGTGTATGCCAAACAACATCGCGCAAACAAATGCGGCAAAAAATAGCCTGAACCTATCTGTCTCTTTGTTCAACACAACGGATAACAGCTTATACCCGAACCAGAACACAAGCCCTGTGGCAATGGCATGCAAAGCTATATTCGTAAGATGATAGCCCATGGGATCCAAACCCCAGATCATATAATCGAACTTATATGACAAATTAGTAAGCGGGTGCCAATTACCGGGATGCATAGAGGTAAATGCGGCGAAAATAAAATCCCACCCGTTTTGGGAAAGTAGTGGATTGTTTAAGACATAATCATTGTCGTCCCAGTCTACAAAACCAAAGGTGATGGCTTTCAAATATACAACAAAGGTAAACAATCCGATTGCCAGCGATATTGCCGGAACAAACCATTTTTTAGCAGCACTGTCGGAATTACCTGATTTTTCAAATATACTATTATTTTTCATTTTTCAAACTGCTCCAACACAACGATTTTTTTAACTTGCCGGTTTACTTACTACTTCTTGCGACCTTAACCGGATATGCCGCTTTTTCGATATCTTCAAAAGCAAGTTTCTCACCCTTCCTGATTTTTTCCCCAAGAGATCTATAATAATCCGCTTTTTTCAGCATCCCCGAAGCCGTATATAACTTCCCGAGCTTAAAAAAAGCATCAAAATGCACGCCCCTGTCAAGCGCCAGCATCGTCTTGTAATCTACAGCAGCCTTTTCGAAATCACCTTTGGCCACATAAGCATCGCCTCTCAACATATAATCTCCCGGAATTAATGCCGTCGGGCTCAAACCTGCATCGTAGGCCGCAATTGCCGCTTCATATTGCCCTCGCAAATAAAAATAACCTCCGATTTTTATAAGCGCAAGCTGCTTCATGTCCGCCGCTACAGCGAATTTATACTGGTGCATCCACATTGCACCGTCATCGCGCCATACCTCTATCTGCGCCGACGCCTGCACGCTCAAAAGAACCGTAATAAAAACAGCACCGACTACGGCAGATATTTTGACTATCATTTTGCGCCCGCCGCCAAGCAATACTCCAAGCACGCCTCCGGCAAGCAAAAACAAACCAATCGACGGAATATACATGTACCTGTCCGCTGCTATCTGCCCCCCGACCTGCACCAATCCTATCACCGGCAAAAGCGTCAAAACATAGTACGCCCACGCGGCACCGATATACGGTCTTTTTTTCATCCACAAAACACACGCTGCGGTTACGGCCAGGAGCACAAGAAAAGACACTACCGTTTCCGACGAAAAGTACTTGAACTCCGCAGTTTGCTGATAAAACGGAAGGAGCGGCTCGGGATAAAACAACTTCTTGAGATAAAAAACCCAGCTTTGTATCGCATTGGCAATGCGCGTCTCGCCGGTCTTGTATTCAAGCGGCACAATGGCGGTACTTTGCGCCAAAACGGTTATAACCGACATAATCGCGCTAAGCGCGAGAAATGGGGCCTTTCTCACGGTTTCTCTGACCAGGCTCTTAAACGTATCGATTGTTCTGAGCGGATAAAAATCCAAAATCAACAAAACCACCGGCAGCGTCACGGCCATGGCCTTGCTCATAAGAGCCAGCGTAAATGCGCTCAATGACAAGGCATAAAACCACGCGGCGCGGTTCCCCTGCGCTCCTTTGTGCTCAAGATAGAATATAACGCTTAAAACAAAGAATATCGCCGAAAGTTGATCCTTTCGTTCGGATATCCAAGCAACGCTCTCTACATGCTGAGGATGAACGCCAAACAGCACTGCGCAAAAAACCGCTCCAACAAGCCTTCTACCGTCGTTCTCGGCACCTGAAAATACTATGCCCAAAACCTTATACCCGCAAATCAACACCAGCATGGTTGCCAGTGAGTGCAGCATAATATTCGTTAGGTGATACCCCATGGGGTCCAGGCCCCATATTGCATAATCGAACTTATAAGACAGCATCGTAAGCGGATGCCAGTTATCCATATAAAACCGCGTAAACACGGTTTGCGTGAATTCCCACCAATCTTTTTTCAGCAAAGAATTACGGACAACATAGAAATTGTCGTCCCAATTCACAAAATCGAAGGTAATTGCCTTTAGATACAGCATGAACGTAAAAAGCCCTACGGCAAATGCCGCACCCGACACAACGTACTTTCTCGTGTCGTACCCGTTTTTATTGTTTTCATAAATTCCAAACATTGGCTTATCTATCTTTTTAATTTTTTAGCCACACACTTCCATAAACATCAGCGCCGCCACTGCAACTGCGCCAGGTTTGTACCTCTTCGTACTCCAATCTCCACGCGTGCTACACGCTTAATCAAACCGCCATACGACCGGCCGTTACTTCGTTCGTTTAGCCTATCATGGGAAAATCATACGCTCGGGGGAACAGCCGCCGGATCACCAGACGCTTTTTTGTAAATAACAGCGGCCTTTTTATCGTTAAGCTTCGAACCAACAACGCTTAAATTGCAATACGGTTCCTTGTACTTCGTGACGAGCTATGGTGCCTTCTTAAAACCACCGCGCACATCGACATGACATACGATTTATACCCAAAAACTCACAGCCCCTCGCCTTTGGACGCTGCCTTCACTTCTATCTGCACCGGACTTACCGACACCCAGAACTCCTTATCAGAAAGAACCTCGCCTCGTGAAAGACGCATATTAAGACTCTCGTAATATCGCGCCTTTTTGTCATTACCTGCGCCTCGAAATAACAATGCAAGATATTCATACCCGAATGCAGCCCAGGCCTTGTTAAGCGCTACGGCTACCTTATAATCCAAAATAGCCTTGTCAATTTCACCCTTTTTTTCGTATACAGGGGCTCTGACAGCATATAATATCCAGTTCTCCGGATTGGCATTTATCGCCATCGTCAGATCGGCAATCGCTTCATCGACCCTTCCTATGGAAAACAAATGCATGGCACGTTTCGCAAGCGGCAAAGGGAACACTTTGCCATCGAAATGCTCTATCTGGTGTGTCCAAAGCGTATAAGAATCCTTCCATATCGATATCTGAAAAGATGTTTTAATCGTCATAAGAACCAATAGAGCCGCTACTGTGACCGCGATACCGGCTTTCACCGGTTTTGCATGAGGCAATAAGAACAATAGCGCTGCCATACCGGCGCCTGCAATCAAAAACAGACCTATGGATGGTATGTACATATACCTGTCGGCAGCGGCCTGCCCTCCGACCTGCAATATGCCTATTACAGGAAGAAGCGTCAAAACATAACTTGCCCAGACGGCAGCTACGTACGGTCGGCGGCGCAACCAGACGATACTGATGGCCGTTATGCCCAGAGCGACTACAGCCGAAACAATAACAGATACGGAAAAAAACGAAATATTTGGCGTGGGAGCATAATACGGCAACAAGACATCCGGAATAAGAGCTTTCCTGAGATAAAAAACATAGGCAGACAACGCATGCGCCAAACGCATGGACAACGGCTTGGATTCCAGGGTCAGCATCCCGTGTTTTTGTATCAATATGGTAACAACAGAAACTGCCGCACTAAAAACAAAGAACGGGATCTTATTTATGATTTCGGCGACCAATGTTTTTAACGACGAAATTCTCATCAATGGATAAAAATCAAGGATAAGAAGAACAACGGGTAGCGTTACGGCCATTGGCTTACTTAACAACGCAAGAACAAAAGCGAAAAGGGAAAGCACATAAAAAGTCTTTTTTCTCACCTCATCGACATGACGATACCTAAGATATAAAACCATGCTCGCCACAAAAAATAATGCCGAGAGAATATCCTTACGCTCGGATACCCACGCCACACTTTCAACATGTAGCGGATGTACTCCAAAAAGAATGGCCGCTATCGATGCGGCCGCTATCACGGCCCTCCGTCTATTATCTCCTTTGAAAACAACAAGAAAAATCCTGTAACCGAAGACAAACACCAAGCCCGTGGCAACCGTATGCAGTATCACATTGGTCAAATGATACCCCATGGGATCGTCACCCCAAAAAATGTAATCGATCTTATACGACATCATCGTCAACGGATGCCAGTTACTGGCAAAGGTATAAATAAAAACATCGTTTAGGAAATTCCATCCGGTTTTCTCAAACAGGACATTCCCGAGAATATACTGATTATCGTCCCAGTTGACAAAACCAAAGGTAATGGCCTTGAGGTAAACAATGAAGGTAACAAACGCGCAAAGCAGGCAAGCTACATACGCCGCCGACCTCGCATCGAGCATTCTTCCTACGATTCCTGTGCGCGCCGTGTCGACGCTTTTTCCCATTAAATTATCATTTTGCATTTTCATCCAAGCAGCAAGAAGTTCCATCGTTTGACTAAACCATGTTATTATGACATAATTCGAAGACTAAATACATGCTAAAACTCCAATGCTCCGTGAACAAAAAATAGCCGTTGTGCTTCCGGCATACAAGGCCGAAAAAACCCTCGAGGCAACGTACAGGGAAATCCCTCTCGACATCGTCGACGAGGTAATCCTCGTCGATGACGGCAGCGCGGACAAAACCGTGGCTGTCGCAAAAACTCTCGGCATAAGGCACGTCATTGTCCATGAAAAAAACATGGGCTACGGCGCAAACCAGAAAACCTGCTACAAGGCCGCCCTTTCCCTCGGCGCCGACATAGTGGTCATGGTGCACCCGGACTACCAGTACACGCCAAAACTCATCACCGCAATGGCCGCCATGATAGTGTCCGGACACTACGACGTGGTGCTGGGATCTAGGATTCTCGGCAAAAGCGCCATCAAAGGCGGCATGCCGGTCTACAAGTACATCGCCAACCGGTTTCTTACGTTTACAGAGAACCTGCTGCTTGGACTGAAACTGTCGGAATACCACACCGGGTACAGGGCTTTTTCAAAGGACGTACTCCTTAAACTCCCGCTCACCGAGAATTCGAACGATTTCGTCTTCGACAACGAAATGCTGGCGCAGGCGGCCTTTTTCAACTTTCGCATCGGCGAGATAAGCTGCCCCACAAAATACTTCGACGAGGCATCGTCCATAAGTTTTTCAAGAAGCGTTATCTACGGCCTCGGCGTACTTTCGACATCCTTCAAGTTCTTTTTAAACCGCATCGGCGTAAAGCAATTCCCTATCTTTTCCGAAAACGGCCGCAGACTTTTATCTTAGCCGCCGGTGTTTTAGTTTGCCGCCTTGCCCGGCCTCTGCTACAATCGTTAAATGACGCCGCTCCTTCTCTCTAAAATAATCGAAGAACTATGGCCACAACTCGACGGCTCACTTGTAAGTTCCGTGCACCAGCCCGACGACAAGACCGTGCTGCTAAGGCTCATGACGCGGCGCGGCCAGAGGACGCTACTTGTATCCACGCATCCTCTTTTTTCGCGCCTTAATCTATTTACGGAAAAGCGCGAGAACCCGGCAACCCCGCCGCGCTTTTGCGCGCTTCTTAGGAGCAGGATAGAAGGACTAAGAATCACGGAAATACGCCAAAAACCAGACGAACGCATAGCCAAAATCGCTCTCGGCGACAATGCCTTCACGCTCGTAATGGAGCTTACCGGGAAATCCTCGAACATCATTTTACTCGACAATAAAGGGGTTATTGTCGATGCGCTAAGAATCTTCGCGCCGGAGACGTCGGTGCGAGCTGTAATGCCAGGAATAACTCTTGCCGCTCTTCCCAAACAAGAGATATTAAAAGAGTCCGCACCGAAAATCGAACCAGCGGACAACGAAACATGGAACGAAGCAGTTGAAAAATATTTTTCCGCAGCCGAGGAAAAGGAGAGATTTTTAACGCTCAAAAAAAAGCTTCTTGGCGCGATATCGGGCGCGGCAAAGCACGCAAAGCGAAAGCTCGAAAACAGGCTTAACGACAAAACTGCCGCCAACAAAGACCTGCTATCCTCCAAAACAGGCGACATAATATCGGCCAACCTTCATAAACTCAAAAAAGGCATGCACGAGGCTTTGCTTGCCGATATATATTCGGATACTAATAACGAAGTCTTGGTAAAGCTCGACCCGACGCTCTCTGCCTCGGAAAACGCGGCCAAATACTATAAACGCGCCAAAAAAGCCGCAACCGCGCTAAAACTTCTTGAAAGGAGCATCCCGGAGGTCGAGGCTGAGATTCTAAAACTTGAAAATCTTACCAAAGAATGCGCGGCAATAAACACCGAAAAAGACGCTCTGACGCTGGAGAAAAAGCTCATCGCCGCCGGATACATGAAAAAGGAAGAAACTCCTGGCGTAAGGAAGAAAGAGGCCTCGCTGCCCATACGCCAGGAAAAGACCTCGGACGGTTTTACACTTCTTATAGGAAAGAGCTCGAAAGGAAACGACCTGCTTATAAAGGAATACGCATCTGACGAAGACCTATGGTTTCACGCAAAAGGGATTGCCGGAGCGCACGTTGTTCTGAAATCAAAGGGGCGCGCAAAGCCTCCGAGTGAAAAAGCCATCCACGAAGCAGCCGTAACCGCGGCCTCCTCCTCTAAGGCATCTGCGTCGACAAAGCTCGAGGTAATATGCGCAAGCGTAAGGCACGTAAAGAAGCCCAAGGGCGCAAAGCCCGGAATGGTTACTGTAACCGAATACAAAACCCTTATAGTAAAACCGGACAGGGCTCAGATAAAATCGAAGAAATAACGCCAGGTAAGCGCGGCATCGGTTGAGTAGATGCCGAAGGTGCGCTCCCTTTTTACTTCCAGCATAAGAGAATTGTTTTGCGAAAGCTTGACGCTTTGCAAGAGCGCGGCCTCGTAGGTCTTATGCGTATCGCCAAAGGCAAAGCTCGTTGCCCGCACATATAGATGCGCCGAGTACCTGCCCGCCGGGCTTAAAAGAAACCCGAGGGTCGCTCCGCCGCCAAGGGCATAACTATCTTCGAGCCTGCCGCTGATATCGAACATGCCGTCAACTGTAACATACGGCCTAAGGGCGCCGAAACCGGCCACATACCCTGCCCCGGCAGAGGTCCTGTACACCAGGTGGTCGTCCTTGTCCGGGAATATCCGTTGAACAAACCCGGTCCTAACCTTCCAGGAAAGCGGCTTAAAGAATATGTCGCGCGGGGTTAACGAAAGAATATTTAAAAAGTCGAAGTACTCGAGCTCCCCGTTATTTCTCTCCGGATAATGCCTGGCGCCGAGGCTGAAAAACTCTATCTGTGAGCCGTCTATGAAGCCTTCCTTTGGGTCAAGGAGGTTATGGTACGCTGGACGAAGCCTTATCTCCTCGTAAAAACGGCCGGAATCAGTGCCAATGCCAAGCGAGAAACTTTTTGAACGGTGCCCTGCCTCGGGCCCGGCAGGCGTTGGCACCGAATACACGTTCTCGCTTTTTTCGGCAATCGTTCCGCGCGCCTTGAGGATAGCGAGAAAACGCCTCTGAAACTCGCCCTTTTCCATCTTTTCCTTTGTATAACGGTACTGCGAATATTCCGCCGCAAGGTCGAGTATTTCTATCTTCTCGGTTGCCGGGATGCCAGACGACAGCACGCTTTCCGGCTCTATCTCTTTTTTCGCCACGGCAATGGCCGTTTTGGAACCGCTGCGGCCAACAAGCGAAGCGACATGACGTATTTTGGAGGATCTCGACGGACGGTACTCGACCTCCTTTATTATGCCGGAATCGCGTATTTTTCTTAGCGTATCAACCGGAATAACGGAGAATCCGAAACCGTCTGTAAGCCTAAGCTCCGGCCTCGCGGCCTCCATAGCGAACATAATGGTGTATGAACAGTTCTCGTCGAAGAAATAATAATATGTATACAGGTCCTTCATCTCCCAGAGATGATACACCATCATCCTCACCTCGGCCTCCGTGAGATCGAGTTTATATTCCCACATGTCGCGCTGGTCCATGTCGTTATACTCCTGCACCTTCGTATAATACGGCAGGATGGAATAAAAGCCCTGATAATAACCGAAGACGCCTTTAAAGGCGTAGATAAGGCCGTTTGTGTCGGTCGGGAGCGCGGCATAATTGGCCGCAAAGGACACGAGCTTACTTTCCTTATCCGAATCTATTCTCAAAAATGTATGGCCAAACATCGAAGCCGGCGCGTTTATATGAGCGGCCGAAAACACCAGGGCCGCGCTCTTGGGATTTATATTGCGCATGGCCTCGTTGAACATGGCGCAGTTTATCGCAGGCAGTTTCGATACATCGATGGAAAGTTCTTTTATAAGCCACTCGTGTCTGGCAACGAATCGACACCTCGGGTTTGTTTTCTCATCGGTCGAGGCGTCGAAAAGCGCGTCTATGGTTGCGTTAAGCTCTACCTCCGGGTTTCTCTTGCCTCCGAGGGCAAGAAAAAAGAACGGGTCGTCAACAAGGCTCTCCACGCCGCCGCGCACGGGCTTATAGTGCAAAAGGACTTCCCATGTCCTGCTCTGGGCAAGCTTTTTCTCCGAAGCCGCCTTTTTAAGCTCTGCTGCGTATGGATTTTCGTCTGAAAAACAAACGGAAGGAAATATCAAAACAGCCAGAATAAGGCAAAAAAAGAGGGATACGCGCCGTGAAAATATCGCGTATCCCCTGAGAAGATGCTTCAATGGTATCTGTTCCGTGCCTTAATTAGCCCTTGGTAACCGCAACGATGTTGTCGATTACGTCGGCAGCTTCAACGTTCTCGGAGGTGTAGATGTTCGAGAAGTTGGACTGAAGTGTTGCGAAGAACTCGCCTCTCTCTGCGGTCGGTACGTTCATAAGCTCCGCGAGTGTGGAAAGGCTCTCGCCCGAACCCATTGCGATGTCGGAAGCGAGGTTGTCCATGTTCGAGGCAACGAAGGTGTTGACCTCATTGGAGGCTATCTTGTCAGCCTTTTTGCAGTTCGAGGTGCCGGAGGTGATGCCAAAGGTGCCGTTGCCGCAGGTGCCGTTAAGAAGCGTCATCGCGAGCTGGGCAAGGAGTGAATCGTTATTCTGGATAAGGACCGCTCCGAGACCGCAACCCGTGTTGGACTGCGCTGCTGCATTTGCTGCCTTTGCGTCACTTGCCGACATACCGAATACAACTGCTGCTGCCGCTGCTGCTACCAAATACTTTTTCATGTGCCAAACCTCCTTAGATAGATTGTTTTGTGACATGAAACCAACTGGTTAATTATAACTCTATGGGTTTTATTGTCAAGACGATAAATGAAAATTCTCGATTTCTTTTATATTACGGAACGTTAGGAACGGGTACACGGCCTTTGGCCGTGGAAAATACCGCCCCTTGATGCTATACTATAATGACCGACCATAATGACAACCATCAAAAAATACCCGGATTCCTCGGAACTGACCGTTCAAATGAAGGATACGTTGAAAAGCCGCCTGGCAAGCCTAAGGGACGGCGTGTCCGAGCACTCGTTTGCGAACCTATACCTTTTCAGAAAGATCCATAACTATAAAATAAGCGCCCTTGAAGGCGACAACCTCATAATAACAGGCTCTGACCTCGGCAAAAAGTTCTTCATGCTGCCCTTCGAGCTGCCGGATAAAGGCACACTCGATAAGCTCTTCGAGAAGCACTTATCCATGAAATGCGTTTCAGAGGAAAAGGCAACGCGCCTAAGCCTGCTCGGCTACGCTATAAAAGAAGACCGCGACAATTTCGACTACCTTTATAAGAGGGACGAGATGGCCTCGCTTGCCGGCAAGAAATACTATAAGAAGAAAAACCGGGTAAAAAAGTTCCTTTCCGAGCACTCGCCCGAGTGCCTGCCGCTAACCAATGACCGCATAAAGGACGCCCTCTCGGTGCTTGAGCTCTGGAAGGGCGAAAAGGACACTCTCGGGGACTACGAGGCGGCAAAAGAAGGTCTCCTTCTTATGGAGGAACTATCCCTTTGCGGCGCGGTCTATTATATAAACAACAAGGCAGCAGCCTATACGCTTGGCGAAGAACTTCACGCTGGCGACACATTCGTCGTACACTTTGAAAAAGCAGCGCACAAGTACACGGGGATTTTTCAGTACGTTGCCCGGAGCTTTGCTTCACTTCTTCCGGAAAAATACGTCTACATAAACAGGGAGCAGGACCTGGGGCTTGAGGGGCTAAGACAGGCAAAGGAGAGCCTGAAGCCGGCTGCGTTCATAAAAAAATACCGGGTATTTGCCAAATGAAAAGTACCGAGCGGTATTACTCGCTGTCGTCGTATCTGAAAGAGACCTACGGCGCGGCACTAAGAAAGGTCTCCATAGACGCGGGTTTTACCTGCCCAACGCGCGACGGAACGATTACTACGGGCGGCTGCGCGTACTGCAATGCCGACACGCTAAGGTTCGAGGATAACTCGCAAAAACTCGCCATAACCGAACAAATCAATAACGGAATAGCAAGGCTTGGGGAAAAAACAGCGCCCGGGGTCATTGCCTACTTTCAGGTAAACACCAATACATACAAAGACGCCGACACACTTAAAAAACTTTACCTCGAAGCTGCAACACATCCAAAGGTGCGCATCGTGGCTGTATCCACCAGGCCCGATTGTCTTGAAGACAGCGCTCTCGATATATTGGAAGACATCCGCAAAACAAAGCCCGTATGGCTGGAGATGGGGCTCCAGAGCTCAAACGACGCAACCCTCAAGGCCATAAACCGCGGCCATACGCAAAAAGATTTCGATGACGCGCTAAAAAAGGCCGTAAAAAGGAACCTCGATGTCTGCGGCCATGTAATATTGGGCCTTCCTGGCGAGGACAAAGAGACCATGCTCAAATCAGTAAGGTTTCTTGCTCGTCGCGGCATCTGGGGCATAAAGTTGCATCAATTGGACATTGTAAAAGATACGCTGTTTGCAGCGAAGTACGAGTGCGGCAGAATCAAAACTCTTTCCCTTGATGAATACGCCGAAATAGTGGTAGAATCCCTTGAACTGCTCCCTGCGTCAACGGTAATACACAGGCTTTCCGGGGACACTAAAAAAGAGCTCCTCGTTTCGCCGCTATGGGGGCTTGAAAAACTAAAGGTCAAAAATAAAATCGAAAAGCTGCTTACGGAAAAAAACACGCGGCAAGGGGCGAAATACTAGCCCTGATATAAAACGAATACAGAGGAGACCACACAAAATGACCGACCCAAAGATAAAAAAGCTCGCATCCATACTCGTTAACCACTCGGTTACAGCGAAAAAAGGCGATGTCGTGCAGATAAACGCCGGAACAGAGCTTGCAAAGCCGCTTGCGCTCGAGGTATATAAAGAAGCGCTCAAAGCCGGCGCGCATCCTTTTATAAATGTCGGGTTCGAAGAAGCAAACAAAATATTCTACGACATGGCCACAAAAGACCAGCTCCAAAACTTCCCAAAAATAAAGATGTTCGAGGCAGAGAACATAGATTGCGTCATAAGCATCGCTGCGCCGTACAACAAAAAGTCCATGTCAACGGTCAACCCGGCAAAGGTGGGAGAGAGAAGTAAGATTATCAGAAAAATCCGCGACACCATTATAAATAAAAAGCGCTGGGTCATAACGAACTTCCCCACACACGCCCTTGCGCAGGAAGCGGACATGACGCTGCCTGATTACGAGGAATTCCTTTATAAGGCCACCAACATCGACTGGAACAAAGCAAAGGTCATGGGCAATAAAATCAAGCGCGTGCTCGACAAAGGCAACACCGTGCGAATAGTCGGCAAGGATACGGACCTTACGCTAAACATCAAGGGCAGGCGGAGCATCCCCTGCTTTGGCGAGAGGAACATGCCGGACGGCGAGACCTTCATGTCGCCAATCGAGGACTCGGCAGAGGGTAAAATCTACTACGAGATGCCTGCCATATACCAGGGCAGAGAGGTCACCGGCATACGCCTTACCTTCAGGAAAGGCAAGGTCGTGGAGGCCAGAGCCGATAAGAACGAGGCATTCCTAAACGCCATGCTCGACACAGACAAGGGCGGCAGATATCTTGGCGAGCTCGGCATAGGCTTTAACTACGGCATACAGAAGTTCACGAAAGACATCCTTTTCGACGAAAAGATCGGCGGCACCGTGCACCTTGCGGTCGGCAAATCCTACGAAGAGGTCGGCGGCAAGAACGTCTCTGCCATACACTGGGACATGATAAAGGATTTACGCCAGGGCGGGGCCATATACATAGACGGCAAGGCCATACAGAAAAACGGCAAGTTCCTCATATAAGCCACACCCTTCATGTCCGTTCGCGCCGCAATATCACGCAAAATAAACATTATATATGACGCGCTCCCTGCCCCTGTAAAAATGGGTTGGGCGCGCGCGCGTGTACATATAACGCTTAAGCGCGTTATTATAATCACCGCGATACTCGTGGTTGCAGGCGGCATTTCATTTGCCCTCTGGACGCGAAAGGCGCCGGACGTTAGTAAACTCAAAAAACAAAGCCCCGGCATAACGCTAAAGCTCAAGACAGCAGATGGCAAGGAGCGGCTCTTCGACGTCGGGACAAAGAACCCGTCGTGGACACCAATAGACAACGTGCCGCAAAACCTCATAACCGCCATAATTCAGAGCGAGGACATTTCGTTTTACTCGCACCACGGCTTCGATTTTTCCGAGATATGGGACGCGATAAAGACCGATATAGAGGAAATGAGTTATGTAAGGGGCGCATCGACCATTTCCATGCAACTCGTGAAAAACCTCTATCTTACGAGAGAAAAATCAATGGGAAGAAAGATAAAAGAGGCCTACCTCGTCGTAAAGATGGAAAAGGCTATTTCCAAAAAGCGCATCATGGAGCTTTACTTGAACATCGTCGAATGGGGCCCCGGGGTTTACGGCGTAAAGGAGGCTTCGGCCTACTACTTCGGCAAAACACCCTCGGAACTGACGCTCGACGAAGCAGCGGTGCTCGCCGTGATACTGCCAAACCCGGTCTACTATAACCCGTACAAGCGGCCCAAGTATGCAGAGAAAAAGAAAGTACAAATACTGGAGCGCATGCTAAAACGCGGTCACATAACCGAAGAGGCATTCAAAACAGCGCTCGAGGCCCCGCTTGCCTTAAAGAACGTCGCAAAGGGCGCGGCAGAGGCCGAGGCATGGGAAAAGGGATTTCCGGATGAAGAAGACACCGAAGAAACACCCGGCACGCCGGCAAAGACTGGTGACGCTACCGCGCCTTCGAAAGAGGAATCTTTAGAAAACCCGGCAGACGCAGGAACAGCCGAAGACCAGAAACCGCAAACAGACAACGACACAGGCAAGGCAACCGAAGGTACAGCTCCGGCACAGGCTCCGGCCGCAAATTAAGACACCTTGCCGCCTGGAATTCCCTGTCTTTTTTAAACAGTTATCCCCTTGACATAAAACGCGCTAAAAGGCTATCATCTCATATACTATATTATGGAAGAACTGACACTTAAAATATTCAGGGAAAGCATTAAGGCAAAAGAAAAATTCCTTATCAAGGCGAACGTTGCGCGACTGGTAAAGTGCGCCGAGCTCATTGCCGCGGCATTCACCTCCGGAGGTAAGCTCATCGTCGCGGGAAACGGCGGAAGCGCAGCGGATGCACAGCACATAGCAGCCGAGTTCGTGAACCGCTTCCTGATAGAAAGGCCGCCTCTGCCTGCGCTGGCATTAACGACAGACTCGTCGATACTTACGTCAATTGGCAATGACTACGACTTCTCGCTTGTATTTGCCAAACAGGTCAAGGCCCTTGGCAAAGAAGGCGACGTCTGCTTGCCATATCAACAAGCGGCAATTCCCAAAACGTCATAAAGGCCATGGACGAGGCAAAAAAGATAGGCATAACGACCATCGCGCTGACAGGCAAGGACGGCGGCAAGATGGCCAAGAAAGCGGACATAGTATTAAACGTGCCGACTGACTCGACACCAAGGGTGCAGGAAACACACCTTGTTATACTGCACACGCTCTGCGAGCTCGTGGACACTATACTGTTCAACAAGAAAAACTGAGCCATGAAATTCAAGCCGCTGGACCTTAAAAAAATACGCACCTATTCGGTGAAAAAGAGACGCAGCAAAGTCTCTTTATCGAAAAAGGCGGCGATATATAAAGGAGGCTGTTCTTTTAAAGAGTTTCTCTGCACGCTGCCAGGAATACTCGCTGCAAGCGATTTAAAGGCAGTTGTCGCTGCAATGGCCAGGGCGCACAGGGATAAACGCACCATCGCCCTTGGCATGGGCGCGCACGTGATAAAGACCGGGCTTAGCCCGCTTATAATCGAGCTCATGGAGCGCGGCATAGTAAATGCCGTTGCAACAAATGGCGCGTGCATAATACACGACTTCGAGCTTGCGTACCTCGGCCAAACTTCGGAAGATGTGGACAAAGAACTACGAAGCGGCATGTTCGGCATGGCCAGGGAAACAGGCGAGCTTTTAAACAACGCCATAGGCAGGGGCGTAAAAAAAGGCTACGGCCTCGGTAAAGCGGTTGGCGAGTTCATTTTGAACTCGAAGTTCCCGAATAAGGATGTTAGCATATTCGCCGCTGCCGAACGGCTGAATGTGCCTATAACCGTGCACGTTGCGCTCGGCACAGACATCATACACGCGCACCCGAGCATGAACGGCAGCCTTACCGGAGAAGGCTCGATGCGCGACTTTAAGATATTTTCATCGGTCGTGCAGGCATTGTCAAAAGGAGTATTTCTAAATATCGGCTCTGCCGTGCTTATACCGGAGGTTTTTTTAAAGGCACTCACGCTTTCGAGAAACATCGGGGGCGGAGAAAAGGCAGTGAAGGATTTTACGACCGTTGACATGGACTTTGTCAGGCACTACAGGCCCATGATGAACGTTGTGAAACGCCCTACCGCCGGAAGCGGCAAGGGGTACGCTCTCATCGGGCATCATGAAATAATGTTGCCGCTTTTATTCGCGGCTCTCATCGAAGAACTGGCATAGACAAAAAGGTTTTCTAAAGATGGCTACGAAAAATAAAAAACTCTGGGCAGGACGCTTCAAGGCCGCGACCGATAAGATTGCGGAAGAGCTGAACGCGTCCATCGCCTTCGACAAGCGCCTCTTTCGTCAAGACATACGCGGCTCGATTGCGCACGCCATGACGCTAAAAAAGGCCCGCGTGCTTACGGCAAAGGAGGCCTCGCGCATAATCACGGGGCTAAAGGCCGTTGAGGCTGAAATCGCATCGGGTAAATTCAAACCTGGCGCGGAATACGAAGACATACACATGGCAGTTGAGGCGCGGCTTACGCAGAAAATAGGCCCGCTTGGCGGAAAGCTCCATACCGGGCGTTCGAGAAACGACCAGGTAGCACTCGATATACGCATGTATCTCAAGGACGAGATAGCAGAGATACAGAAACTTCTTACTTCGCTAAAGCAGGCGACATACGAGGTTGCGCTAAAGAACGCGGACACGGTCATGCCCGGGTACACGCACCTTCAAAGAGCGCAGCCCGTGCTTCTTGCTCACCACATGCTCGCGTACTATGAAATGTTTACCCGCGACTCGGAGCGTCTCCTGGACGTATTCAAACGCGCCGACTCGATGCCGCTTGGCTCCGGAGCGCTTGCCGGAAGCCCGTACAAGCTCGACCGCTTCTACACAGCGCGGCTTCTTAAGTTCTCGCGCGTAACGGAAAACAGCATGGACGCTGTCGGGGACCGCGACTTCATAATAGAGTTCCTTGCAGCCGCTTCTATTATAATGATGCACCTTTCGCGCCTCTCCGAGGAGCTTATCATCTGGGCCTCGAATGAGTTCAGCTTTATCGAGCTATCGGATGAGTACTCTACCGGCTCATCCATCATGCCGCAAAAGAAGAACCCGGACATGGCAGAGCTCGCGCGCGGAAAGACAGGGCGCGTATACGGCTCGCTTATCTCGGTGCTTACGACGATGAAGGCGCTTCCGCTTGCATATAATAAAGACATGCAGGAGGATAAAGAACCTCTATTCGACGCAATCGACACGCTAAAGGCCGTGCTCGCGGTCTTTACTCCTATGATAAAGAAGATGCGCGTAAACAAAGCGGCCATGCGTAAGGCTACTGCTGCGGGGTTTTTGACCGCAACTGACGCGGCAGACTATCTTGTCAAACGGGGGCTGCCCTTTAGAAACGCGCATGAGGTAGCAGGAAAGATAGTCGCGTACTGCATAGAAAAAGACAAAACTCTCGAAGACCTTACAATGGATGAGTGGAAAAAGTTTTCTCCCCTCTTCTCTGCGTCTATAAAAGACGCGGTAAAGGCCGAGAGCTCGCTTACTTCGCGCGTTATTTATGGCGGGACAGGCTACAATGCGGTTAAAAAACGCCTTACGGAAGTAAAAAAGAAGCTGAAGAAGGGCTGAGACCGCGGTTTATGAAAAAGGCCGTAAAGGGATTTTTATTTTCTTTTGTCTGCGCCGTGGCGACAGCGGCTTTTTTCCTAACCGCATCCGGGTGCGGCAAGAAGACCGCGCCAAAACCGCCAATTGAAAATAACGCTGCAGAAACACCGGCAACTACCACCAACGATAACGGAGGAAAATAACAGATGCACCACTTCGAATACAAAGGACAAAAACTTCATGCCGAAGGCGTTGCGCTAGATAAAATTGCAACAAAGACAGGCACGCCCGTGTTCGTCTACAGCCTTAAAACGCTAAGGCGCCACATAAACGCATTTTCCGAGGCCTTCAGCTCCGCGCCCCACATTATATGCTACTCGGTCAAGGCAAACTCCAATATCGCTATCCTCAAGACCTTTGCAAGAGAAGGAAGCGGCTTTGACATCGTATCCGCGGGAGAGCTCTACAGGGTCGTAAAGGCCGGAGGAGATTCGAAGAAGGTCGTGTTTTCGGGTGTAGGCAAAAAGGTTGATGAGATAGAATTCGCAATCAAGAAAAATATTCTCATGTTCAACGCCGAGAGCCCCGAAGAGCTCGCTGCCATAAACGCCGTTGCAAAGCGCCTTAAAAAAAAGGTTGCCGTGGCGATAAGGATAAATCCGGACGTGAACCCGAAAACGCACCCCTACATTTCAACCGGTCTAAAGAAAAACAAGTTCGGCATAGAGACCGAGGAGGCGATAAAGCAGTACGCCTACGCAAAGAGCAATTACAAGAACCTCGACATGGCGGGTGTTGACTGCCATATAGGCTCGCAGATAACGGAGCTTACGCCCTTTGGCGACGCGCTCGAAAAAGTAAAGGACGTCATCAACCGCCTTAGAAAGACGGGCACGAACATACGCTACCTGGACATGGGCGGCGGGCTCGGCATAACCTATAAGGATGAGGCAGCCCCTCACCCGTCGAACTACGGCACGGAAATACTTAAACGTACCGCAGGCCTTGGCGTTACTCTTATATTCGAGCCCGGAAGAAATATCGTCGGCAACGCCGGAGTGCTTGTAACGCGCGTCGTGTACACAAAACAGGGCTCCCTTAAGAAATTCGTCATCTCCGACGCCGCGATGAACGACCTGCCGCGCCCGAGCCTCTACGGCTCGTACCACGCGATAAAGCCCGTTGACTTAAGAAAGAGCGCTCCTGACGAGGTCGTAGACGTCGTAGGCCCAATCTGCGAGAGCGGCGACTTCTTTGCCCACGACAGAGAAATATCAAAGGTAACAAGTGGCGAGCTCCTTGCCCTTATGAGCGCCGGGGCGTACTGTTTCTCGATGTCTAGTAACTATAACTCGCGCCCGAGGGCAGCGGAAGTAATCGTGGATGGCAAAGACTTTCACGTGATAAGAAAACGCGAAACCCTCGAAGACATTGTGCGAAACGAAGTAATACCTGCAAAGCTATTCAAGGGCGCAAAGGCAAGGAAAGGAAAATAACGCATCATGACGCTAAGATTCACAAAGATGCACGGCCTGGGTAACGACTTCATCGTGCTGGACTTGAGAAAAAAAGATTTAAAGAGCCTGCCCGCTCTCATGAAAAAGCTCGGGCACAGGAACTTCGGCATTGGCTTTGACCAGGCGCTCGTGCTTAAAAACTCGAAAAAAGCCGACTTTAGGATGGACATCTATAACAGCGACGGCAGCCGTGTTGAGATGTGCGGAAATGGCATCAGGTGCCTCGCAAACTACATATGGGAAACAGGGCTTAGCAAAAAGCCGGTTCTCGAAATAGAAACCCTTGCCGGCATTATCAGGCCAAGGAAGGCAGGAAAGCTCGTTACCGTTGACATGGGAGAGCCAATACTCGAAGGCAAACTCATACCGACAACCGCCTCCGGCCATATAAAGAAAAGGCCGCTTAAGGCGCTGGACAGGACATTTTCAATTACATGCGTATCAATGGGCAACCCGCACTGCGTAATACCGGTAAAGGACGTCGACTCATATCCGGTTACAAAGTACGGCCCGTTCCTCGAAACAAACAAGTTCTTCCCAAAACGTACGAATGTAGAATTTATAGAAATAACAAACCCCGCTCGCATAAAGATGCGCGTATGGGAAAGGGGCGCTGGCGAGACCATGGCCTGCGGCACAGGGGCGTGCGGCGCGGCAGTTGCGGCGAACCTCCTGGGGCTCGCAAAGCGGCGTGTCACAATGGAGCTAAAGGGCGGAAATCTGAACATACACTGGAACGAAAAAGACAACCGCGTGTACATGACAGGGCCTGCCGTAAAGGTGTTCGACGGCACGCTGGAACTTTAACGGATTTAAAGGTATAATTACCGGATACAAAAGGAGTGGCCTGAAATGTTCAAAGGATGCTTCACGGCAATAGTAACGCCGTTTAAAAACAACCGCGTTGACACCGACGCGCTCACTAACTTCATTCGCTTTCAGATAAAAAGCGGCATAGCAGGCATCGTTCCATGCGGCTCAACGGGCGAGGCTGCGACACTAACCTATGAAGAACACTACCGCGTCATCAACATCTCGCTCGAGGCTGCGAACGCAAAGATCCCGGTAATCGCCGGCACAGGCTCGAACTCGACAGCCGAGACCATAACACTTACAAAATACGCAGAAAGGGCCGGAGCGGACGCAGCGCTTCTCTCTACCCCCTACTATAACAAGCCAACGCAGCGCGGTCTCTATGAACACTACAAGGCGGTAGCAGAAGCGGTCACCATACCGCTTATCCTTTATAACGTGCCCGGAAGGACCGGGGTAAACATGCTTCCGGAGACGGTTGCGAGGCTTTCGGAACTTAAAAACATCGTCGGCATAAAAGAGGCCACCGGAAACCTCGAGCAGATAAGCAACGTAATCGAGTTCTCGAAAAAGGACTTTATCGTGCTCTCCGGCGACGACGCAACGACTCTGCCGCTTCTCTCAATTGGCGGGCACGGCACGATATCGGTCACATCGAATGTCGCGCCAGGGGACATGGTCGCGCTTTGTAGCCTGTTTTGCAGGGGCAAGATGGCGGAGGCAAGAAAGCTGCACTATAAGCTTCAGCAGCTAAACCGCGTGATGTTCATCGAAACAAACCCCGTGCCCGTAAAAACAGCGCTTGCGCTTATGGGCTTGATGGGCCCGGAACTAAGGCTTCCGCTCGTGGGGCTCGAAGACGGGAATCTTAAGAAACTAAAGGCCGCTCTAAAGGCCTACGGGCTTTTGAAAGGCCGCGCGAGGTAATATAGAAATGGTAAAAATAGCGATAACCGGCGCTGCCGGAAGAATGGGCAAGGCCCTTGTAGCCGCAGTAACGCAAAACAACAGCGCAAAACTCGCGGGCGCGCTCGAAAAAGAAGGGCACGCTGCCGTTGGTAAAGACAGCGGCGAAGCAGCCGGAATAGAGGCAACGGGCGTAAAGATAACCGATTCGCCGGAAAAGGCGTTCAAGGACGCTGACATTATAATAGACTTTAGCGCTCCTGAGCCGACGCTACGCCACCTGGAAATTGTATCGAGCCTCAAAAAAGGCATCGTAATCGGCACTACCGGGTTTTCACGCCATCACAAGGAGAAAATAGGCGAGGCTGCTGCTGCTACGCGCATCGTGCTCTCCCCGAACATGAGTATCGGCGTAAACGTGCTCTTTAAGCTCGTTGCCGATTCCGCGCGCGTGCTCGGGCTTGACTACGACATCGAGATAGTCGAGAGCCACCACCGCCACAAGGTGGACGCGCCCTCGGGCACGGCGATGCGTCTTGCCGAGGTCGCTGCCGAAGCGCTAAAGAGAAACCTGGAAGAAGTTGCGGTCTACGGAAGAAAAGGCATCATAGGAGAAAGGAAACCCGAAGAGATAGGGATTCAAACGGTTCGCGGCGGCGACATAGTCGGAGACCATACGGTCATGTTCGCCGGAACCGGAGAGAGAATAGAACTAATCCACAGGGCGCACACAAGGTCAACGTTCGCCTCCGGAGCCGTACGCGCTGCCATCTGGCTAAACAACAAGGCAAACGGACTCTACGACATGCAGGATGTGCTGGGACTCAAGTAAAGAAACCTGTCTTAAAAATCGCTAACACCATAAGGAGGTTATTACCGTGCTTAAAAGAATTCTTTTTGCGTTTACCCTGACCCTGATGCTCACAGCTTATTCTTCCCTGGCCCACGCCCTGACAACCGGCGCTCCGGATGTCGCCGAATGCGGCGCGTGCCACAAACTCAACATCGACGAGGCGGCAAGCCTCCTGGCCGTAGAAAAATTCAACGCCAAGGTCGTATCGGTAAAACCGGCGCAGATACTCGGGCTCTGGGAAGTAACCCTTGAACAGACCAATCCCCAGGACGCCTCGGTGCGCACAGTCACCGCGTATATGGACTTCGGCAAGAAGATGTTAGTGGAAGCGAGAATGACGCCGCTTTCCTCGCTCGGCGGCAACGTCAAGATAGATATATCGAAGATTCCCTCAAAGGACGCCCTTATACTCGGCAACCCAAAGGCCAAGCACAAGGTCTTTATATTTACGGACCCGGACTGCCCGTATTGCAGAAAATTCCACGCCGAGGCCGTAAAAATAGCAAAGGATTTCAAGGACATAGCCTTTTACATAGTTCTCTTCCCGCTTGACATACACCCGGGGGCGTACGACAAGGCCCTGGCCATAAACTGCGAGAAATCGGTAAAGCTCCTCGAAGACGCTTTTGAGGGCAAGACGCTCGAGGCGGCAAAATGCGATTCGAAAAAGACGATAGACGCGAATTTGGCGGCCGGCAAGAACCTCGGCATCAGCGGCACTCCTGCCATCGTGTTCCCGGACGGCACGCTTAATTCCGGAACGCTGCCTTACGACGCGTTCATAAAGATGTTCGACCGGTTGATGAAGACGAAGTATTCGGAAAAACTCGAAAAGAAGTAGGCCCGATAGACGGTTTCCCGTAAATGGAGCCGGCGGGGAGAATCGAACTCCCGACCTACTGATTACGAATCAGTTGCTCTGCCCCTGAGCTACGCCGGCGATGCACGACAATGTAATATAGTAAAGTAAGGCCGTCCTTTTGTCAAGACCGGGGACGCCTTTTATACCATGGAAACCTCGAGAGAACGAAAAGTCCTCATTGTCGACGACGACCCTCTGATAGTGGAAATGTCGGCGGCCCTGCTTGCTTCGGAGGGGCACTCGACGCGTCAGGCAAGGACCGGCCTCGAGGCATGCGAAACTGTGCGCTCCTGGCACCCGGACGTCATTCTCCTCGACATCTCTCTTCCGATAATGAACGGCATAGAGGCATGCATGCGCATACGCGAGATGCAGCTCCCGCACAGACCTTCCATCATAATGATATCGTCCATTTCCGACAAAGCCATCATCGCGGACACGCTTTTAAAAGGCGCCGACGACTTTATAACCAAGCCGTTCATAAAGATCGAGCTCTCTGCCAGGGTGGCTGCGCAGATCCGCCTCGTTGACATGTACAAGAGTCTCGATGCCGACAGAAGAAACCTCAAGGCCGTACTCGAGGTAACGAACTCGATTGGCAGTTCGCTAAACACCGCGTCGGTTTTAAGCACGATAGTCGGCAGGGTTGCGGAAATAACAAGCGCGATACGCTGCTCCATCGTGCTTATCTCGACTAACAACGACGGTTACGTGCTTGCCTCTCACGAAAACCCGGAATTGAGGGACTTAAAGATAGACCTTTCGAAGTATCCCGAGATACAGCAGGTCATGAAGACTAAAAAGCCTCTTGCGCTAAACGACATCGCGCTGGATCCGATAATGTCGGGGGTCCAACCGCTTGTTTCCGACCTAAAGGGAATGAGCGTTCTCGTGCTTCCCATAATAACCAACGAGGAAGTGCTCGGCACGCTGTTTTTGAGGGCCAGGCGTCTTACCGAAGGATTCTCGTCCGAAGAGATAAGCATCTGCCAGATAATCGCAAACGCCTCGTACAACGCCATAAGGAACGCCAGGCTCTTCGAGACCGTCGTAACGGAGCGGGAAATACTCAGGGAAATCTCAATTACAGACCAGCTGACAGGTCTATACAACCACAATTTTTTCTTCGGCAGGCTCGAAGAAGAATTCGACCGCGCCGTGCGCTACGAGAATAACCTTTCGCTTTTAATGATAGACATCGACAACTTTAAGGGCATAAACGACCGCTACGGCCACCTTGTCGGCGATAAAGTGCTCTCCGGAATGTCGGAATTGATAAAAAAATGCGTGAGAAAAAGCGACCTCGTTGCCAGGTACGGTGGCGAAGAGTTCTCGGTAATACTGCCGCAAACTCCGCTCGACGGCGCATTGACAGAGGCCGATAAGATACGCGCCTCCATTGCAGAACACAGCTACGGCGGCGTGATAAACGAAAAAGTAACGGTAAGCATCGGTGTGGCAGCCTTGCCGCACAAGACAATCGTTGAACCCGTTGACCTCGTTAACATCGCGGACAGGGCCCTATACAGGGCAAAAGGTTCGGGAAAGAACCGCGTACTGACCGAACAGACGAACTAACGCTTTACCGGACCGTTTATCTTTATGGCGCAGAGGCTGCCGCACATAGAACAGACCTCCGTATCCGCAGGTGCGGCATTCGACCGCACGTAACGCGCTCTTTCGGGGTCCACGGAAAGCCTTATCTGTGTTTCCCAATCGAGCGCCTTTCTTGCCTTGCTAAGCGCAATATCCTTTTCTATCGCTCCCCTGACGCCCTTTGCAACGTCCCCGGCATGCGCTGCTATTCTCGAAGCTATCACGCCCTGTCTTACGTCCTCGACACCCGGGAGCCCGAGGTGTTCGCTCGGAGTAACATAGCAGAGGAAATCGACTCCTTTACTCGCCGCTATGGCGCCGCCTATGGCGCTCGTTATATGGTCGTAACCGGGCGCGATGTCAGTAACAAGCGGCCCAAGCACGTAAAACGGCGCTCCGTTACAAAGCTTCTTTTGCAAGAGCACGTTGGCCTCTATCTGATCTATGGGCATGTGCCCCGGACCTTCTATCATCACCTGCACGCCGGAATCAAAGGCCTCTTTTGCGAGTTCGCCAAGGGTCATCAGTTCCTCGATTTGCGCCCTATCGGTTGCGTCAACAAGGGCCCCTGGCCTAAGACCGTCGCCAAGGCTTAAAACCATTTCGTACTTACGCGCGATTTTTACAAGACGCGGAAAATCTTCGTAAAGCGGGTTCTCTTTCTTATTGTAACGCATCCACTCTGCCGTGAGCGCGCCGCCCCTTGACACTATGCCCATCACGCGCCCCTGCTTATTAAGTCTCTCCACAGAGCGCATCGTAAGCCCCGAGTGCACGGTTATAAAATCAACACCATCCTCGGCATGCTTTTCTATTCCATCGAAGAATTCCTCTTTCTCTATCTCTACAAACGATTTTCCTTTTTTAGCCGAATCCATGGCAGCCTGGTATACAGGAACGGTGCCAACCGGTATCGTGGAGGCAGCCATCACGGCCTTTCTTATGGCGTCGATATCTCCGCCTGTAGATAAATCCATCACAGCGTCGGCACCGGCGTCTATCGCTGCCTTTAGCTTTTCAAGCTCCATGGCAACGTCCATCCTGTCCTGCGAAGTGCCGATGTTGGCGTTTATCTTTGTCCTCAATCCTTTTCCAATGGCAAGCGGCTCGATTGCCTTACGCCTTTTCGAGTTGAGCGTGATTACCGCGGTGCCGTCTGCTATGCGGGCCCGCAATGTTTCCGCATCAACTCCTTCTTTTTTAGCGGTTATCTTTATTTCTTCGGTAATATTACCGCTTTTTGCAGCCTCGATGAGCGTCATCTCTTCTTCTCCTGTTAAGCGTTTAAGGCACCAAGCAATTGCTTAGCGCTTTTTTCCGGGTCTTTGCTCGATGCTATGGCGGATATCACCGCAACTCCGCTTGCCCCGGCGTTTATTACTTCACCTATGTTATTTTCCTTTATCCCGCCTATAGCAATAAGCGGTATCCTGATAACAGCCGCAGTTTTTTTCACTGGCTCAAGCCCTATGGGGCTTCCGTACGCGGCCTTACTCTCCGTAAAATACACCGGCCCAAGCGTTACGAAATCCGCTCCGTCCGCCTCCGCCTTTAAAGCACCTTCGACACTGTGCGCGGACGCGCCTATCAAAAAACCCTTCGGACAAATCCTTCTTGCGTCCGTAACAGGCATGCCTGCCTCGCCAAGGTGCGCTCCCTTCGCGCCAGAAGCAAGTGCAACGTCGATTCTATCGTTTACAAAAACCTTTGCCCCATACTTGGCGGCAATCGCTTTTACTTTAACGGCAAGCTCGAATAACCTTGCCCCGTCAAGCCCCTTTTCCCTTATCTGCACGGCCCGGACGCCGGCTAACACTGCTTTTTCAACAACTCCGAGCGTATCAAAGCCTTTATCAGCCATTCCGTTGGTTATGAAATAAAGCTTTCGCTCAGGCCGCATCCCGTTTCCAGAGCCGCTTCCAGAATATTACCGCCACTACCGCCAGTATCAGCGCAATGCTAACTATCTGCGCTGCCTTCAAAGGCCCGAGCATCAGGCTGTCGGCCCTGAATGTTTCGACAAAAAGACGTCCTGCCGAATAAAGCGCGATGTAGAGCGCGAATACGAAGCCGTCTTTTCTTAAATTGTTCTGCTTTCTTATCTTCAGCCACAAAAACAGAAATATCGAAAAATTTATAAGAAGCTCATAAAGCATCACCGGATGAAGCGGTATGCCCGGATACTCGTCTCCCGCGATACTGCCGGCGGGGAACACCACGCCCCATGGAAGCGTTGTCGGCATGCCGTGCGCATCCCCGTTCATGAAGTTCCCGAACCGTCCGAACGCCTGCCCGAGTATTCCTGCCGGAGCAACGCAGTCGGCCATGGACCAGAACTTAACCTGTTTCCTCTTTAAAAAAAGATACCCGCCAAGAAGCCCGCCAATTATGCCGCCGTGTATCGCAAGCCCGCCGTGCCACACGGCAGGGATTTCCTTCAGATACTTCGAATAGAACTCCCAGTTGAACGCGACATAATATATGCGCGCAACAATTACACCTCCGGCCACCATCCAGACAACGAAGTTCATCACGTCATCGGGCGTTAGCTTTATCTCCTTACGCTTGACCTCGGACAATATGAGCCTGCTTCCGACCAGTATGGCTATGACATACATCAGGCCGTAGAAGCGTATCTCTATGGAGCCAAGACTTACAAGTACCGGATGCACTGCGTTTCTCCTATTCTATAAGCCCGCCAAGCGGGCTCGATGCCGTTGCGTAAAGCTTTCTCGGTATCCTGCCCGCTTTATATGCCAGCCTTCCTGCCTCAACGGCAAAACGCATGGCTTTAGCCATGGCTACCGGGTCCTTTGCTCCGGCTATGCCCGTGTTCATCAAAACGCCGTCACACCCGAGCTCCAACGCTATGGCAGCGTCGGAAGCAGTGCCAACACCTGCATCCACGATAACCGGCACCTTAATGGTCTCGAGTATTATTCTTATATTATACGGGTTCCGTATGCCAAGACCGCTGCCAATGGGCGCGGCAAGCGGCATCACTGCGGCGCAGCCGATATCTTCCAACTTCTTCGCCATGATAGGATCGTCGTTGGTATAGGGCAGCACGGTAAAACCTTCCTTAACGAGCTTTCTTGCGGCAACGAGCAGTTCCTCATTATCAGGGAAAAGCGTTTTCTCGCTTCCTATGACCTCTAACTTCACGAGCTCTGTTTCAAGCGCCTCTCTGGCGAGCATGGAGGTGCGAATGGCGTCGTCTGCGGTGTAGCAGGCGGCGGTATTCGGGAGTATCGTATATTTCTTTCTGTCTATGTGCGTAAGAAAGGATTCCTCCTTACCGGTGATATCAACGCGGCGCACGGCAACGGTCACGACCTCTGCGCCGGATTCTTCGAGCGCCTTTTTCATTATCTCGTTTGTCGGGTACTTGCCGCTGCCGACCATCAGGCGCGACGTAAATTCGTATTTTCCTACTTTAAAAGTATCTTTCATCATATCCTCCGCTCTGCTTTTTATCCTCCGCCTACCATCTTCACTATCTCGACCTTATCGCCGTCGTTTAGGATTACGGCCGCGTGCGTCCTCTTTGGCACTATCTCCCTGTTAATTTCAACGGCTATGGCATCGGCGCCTATGGAAAATCTTTTAAGCAACCCCTCGACTGTCAGACCGCTCTCTATCGTCTCCTCTTTGCCGTTTAATTTTATCTTCATCGCTAAAAATGAATGTCTCTTTCGCCTTTTTCAAGCTTCTCGATTTTTTCCAGAACAGCCTTCTTTAGCGTCTCGTCCTTTATACTATTAACAGCCTTGTCTATGGCGCCGCTAAAAAGCCCGCTAAGCCCGTTTAAGGGATGCTCCAACGCGTATTCCTTCAATGTCAGTATCGCGTTCGCGTTGCAAAACTTCTCCATCTCTCCCGCCCTGGTGGTCTCGCCAAAGGCGTGCCCCACCCTGCCCGAGCGGTAGCACATGGTGCAGAGGCTGGGCATTGCGCCGCGCCTGATTACCGCTTCCATAACCTCGAGGAGCGGCCGCTTGTCGTTAGTTGAAAATTGCTCTATGACCTTTTCCGCTCCTCCGTAGCCGCCCGGGTCTGTTCTCGACGCCGCGCTAAACTGCGAAGCTCCGGCGCTTATGAGCTCGTTTCTTAAAGCAGACGGCTCGCGCGTGGATATTACGACTCCGGCTGTCGGCACGGCAAGCCTGTACACCGCAGTTATCTTTCTAAGTTCAAAGTCGCTTACCGCATATTTTTTCACATGCTCGTTATCAAGGGCCGAGCCCTCTGCGGGCCTTAGCCTCGGCACGGATATGGTATGCGCGTGCGCTCCGTGCCTTTCGAAAAGAAGGCGCGAATGCTCTATCACCGCAAGCGCGTCGAAACGCGCGTCATAGAGCCCAAGAAGCGCGCCTATGCCGACGTCCTCGAACCCGGCCGCCATGGCCCTGTCCATGGCGCCAAGCCTGAAGGCGTAGTCTTTTTTCCTGCCGCTTGGGTGCATCTTGGCGTAGGTCTCCGGATGATACGTTTCCTGGAACGACTGATACACGCCAACGCCGGCCTTTTTAAGAACTCTGAATTCTTCGGTTGTCATGGGTGCGGCGTTCACGTGGACTATCCTTATTCCCGTGTGCGCGTATATCTCGCGCACTGTATCGGCAAGTTTCTCCACGTCTGCCGTTCTATCCTCGCCCGCGACAAGCAGCACCCTCTTAAACCCCATCTTCTCAAGCGTCGTTGCCTCCGCTACCGCCTCTTTGGGCGTAAGCGCTTTTCTGCCAAGCTCCGAGTTCTTCGCGTTAAAGCCGCAGTACGCGCAACCGTTTGTGCAGAAGTTCGTGACATACAGAGGCGCAAAGAAAACTATCCTCGTGCCAAAGACCTTTTCCTTTACCTTAAGCGCGTAAGCGCAAAGCATATCCAGCGCAGCGGCGTCTTCTATCTTTAGAAGCGAGGCCAATGCCTCGGTTGACAGGCTCTCGAGCTTAAGCGCGCGTTCGAGCATGGCCTCAAGCCTTGCGGCATCCGGAGCGCTTGCAAAGCAAAGCGCTTCTTCTATTTTTTTCACATCCACCACTTTATATATACCCCTAAACAAAAAGGCCGTCCCTCGTCGGAGGGGTCGGCCTTTTAAGCTAACAGCTTGATTTATATGGCATTTTGGCCGCTTTCCTACGCCGGTATTATCCGGTTCAGGTACGAAGGGTAATCCTTTGTTCGGATTTCTCAGCCCCCTACAGGGCACCCCCAGCGTTATTTTATGGTAATACTATACCAGTGAATCGCCGCTTAGTCAACAGGCAGCCGATTAACACGTCGGGCACGAATTACACCCGCCCCCCGGCTCACCGCCAGGCGCAAGGTTAAGTCCGCAGTCCGGGCATTCGGTCAATCCTCCTGCATGCGCGCCGCAGGCAGGGCAAAGCCCAAGCTTTACCTTTTCATCGGCCTCGCCAAGCTCCGGATAATACACTGCCCAGTGCTCGGCAACGACCCTTTTTGCCTCATCGCACGCTGCCTTATCGACAAATAATGTGTACTTCGTGTCAGGGTAGCCGCCTTGCTGCCTTATGAGATTTGCGTCGTTATTCACGACAGCAACTTTATACGCAATGTTCGCGTGCTCGAGCACGACGCAAAGCTCCTTGATTATCTCTATCGGCGAGGTCTCGAAATCGACCATCTCGACATTCTCGCCTGTAGTTCCGCGAAATTCCGTGACTATAACGCGCTCGATTGTTTCCTCGTTATTTTCCTCATGCCCCGGGAACACGAGAGGAACATCGCACACGTTGCATTTTTCTACGTGCGCATAGAACTCGGCATGGCACTTTGGACATATCTTATGCATAAGGCGACTCTCCGTACCAATATTATAGCGAAGCTTTCGGGAATGGCAACCCAAAAAAACAAAGGGGGCTTTCCCTGAGGAAAGCCCCCTGCATTACCGTTAAAACAGCTGCCCCGGCTTCAGGGCCTGCTGCTTAGAAGCTTATATCCAGACCAAGTGTTCCGAAGAACTCCTTTTCGTCGCCGTGGCCAAGGTTCGCCATCTCCGCGTCAACGGTAAAGTTCGTTCTATCGCCGAGGCTATAGCGCACGTACACGCCGCCGTAGCCGCCGCTTATC